>JAIKYE010000092.1 GCA_024683455.1 Bacteroidaceae bacterium | reverse complement strand
CTTATACTTCCACTCGCTCTTGATAACCCCTGCTGCACTCTTGTATTCGGCTTTCAGGAATCCTAAGCGTTTGTCAGGAACAGGACGCATGATGATGTGCTTAAAACCTGGCTCCTTGGGATCGGCACTGATACCTGCTGCTGTCTCCCAAATCCATTCGCAGACACAGCCGTAGGCATAATGATTGAAGCTGTTCATGCCGCGTGGTCCCATTCCACTGTCCTTCATATAGCTGTTCCAACGCTCCCAAATGGTGGTGGCACCGTTATCGATAGAATAGAGCCAACTGGGGTTCTTATGCTGGAACAGGAGCTCGTAGGCAATATCACTCATACCATTCTCTGTAAGTGTCTGCATCAAGATACTTGTTCCCAAGAAGCCTGTCTGCAGGCAGTTTCCGTGGTCTGCGAAGTTCTGACGCAAGCGCTGCACCATAGCCTCTTTGGCAGCACCGCTTACCAACTGGTTCTTCAAGGCAAATAGCGCAGGTGTCTGCATGGTATTCAGGATATCGGTCTTGAAGGTGCCGTCCTCGTTCAGGAACTTCTCTCTGATATAATCCTTTGCCTCGGAAAGCATCTTCTCATAAGGAGCTGTATCACGTCCGGTAGCTCGTGCCATGTCGCACATCATTTCTGCATCAAGGGCCCAATAGGAAGCGCTGAGGTAATTCCAATAATCAACAGTCTCGGGCTTGGGCTGTCCGTTCTCGTGGCTGCGACCGCTGCAACTCTCCAACGGCTCGTAGCTCAGCCAGTCGGCCCACTGATAGTTGCCGTTCTCGGAGGTCATGGCCGTATGCTCGTACTTCGTCTCATAGATGTGATTCATGAAGCGGTTCATGGATTCCCAGTTCTCCTCGACGATACTACGGTCACCAAACTGCTTCCATACAGTCCAAGGCACTATGATACCGGCATCAGCCCAACCTAAACGCATCATATCACCATGGCCCTGGCCGTCACCTGCACCGTACTGAGCCATAGGAGCAACACCAGGGAAGGCACCTGTGGAAGACTGAGTATCTCGCATATCACGCATCCACTTGTGGAAGAAGCGGTCGGTATTGGCAAAGAAGGTGCCCGTCTCGGTGAATACCTGCGTATCAGCAGTCCATCCCAGGCGTTCGTTGCGCTGAGGACAATCGGCAGGTACACTCAGGTAGTTGGAACGCTGCCCCCAGACGGTGTTGGAGATAAGCTTGTTGATATCAGCATTGCCCGTCTTGATGGTTCCTATCTCCATTTCCTTTGTGATAGAGGTCACAGGAATAGACTCGACCCTGCGAATGGTGACTTCATCCGTCGCTGTTATAGAAACATAACGATAGCCGAAGAAGGTGCTGCGGGGGCAGAAATAGACATATTCCCAATTTCGACCAAAAGAAAAAGACATGCAAGAGAACGGGAAAATGAAATCAAAGGTATAGCGAAGTTGCATACCCGTGTCAGGGATACGGAGATTAAGACGGTGGGTACTGCCTTCCGGACCATCCATTCCCCTACTCTTCGCACCGTTGCCATCGTTGAGAAGCTCTGATGGCAGGCAAGTTAGCACGGTACCCCTCTCAGCCTTGAACCAAAAGGCAGGAACAGCAGAAGTGTTCTGCCCGAAATCGATAACAAGCGTCTCACCCGGACGGACAACCATAGGCTTGCCCGGCTTGAACTCCTGAACGATATTGACCTTGCCGTACAGGTCGTCGGTAGCTCCTGTCGTTCCCTTCCAGGTATAAGCCTTGACGGGAGAAAGGGCAAGGTCCCAACGACGATATATCTCGGCTCCATCTGTTGGGAAAATCTTTCCCTTAAACTCCTCATTGATTTCTGGCTGCGCGAGCGAATCCAATTCATACCCGTAGTACACTCCAAATTTGCGAGCATCATAATCCTCGCCATCAAAGATGGCAGCATGGGTAACAGGACCTGTCACGCCAGCCTTCCAGTCTTTCGGGTTCGTTCCGAAGTATTCCTCCGACCCATCGGCATAGGTCACGCAAAGGACACCTCTGAACGCAACCTTCTTGCCAATCATGCCATCGTGTCCGCCAGGAGTAACGATCTTATCTGCCCACCAGCCCGGAGTGACCTGCACAGAGAGGGTGTTCTCCTGACCAGCCTCGCAACGGAAAGCTTTTGTGATATCATAGGTAAAGGAGTACTTCGTCTTCTCGTAATGCGTAAAGCCAGGCTTCAGGACTTCATCACCAATAAGCCATCCATTGACATAAAGCTCATAGGTTCCAAGGCCGGATGTCATCCAGCGAACCTTCGTCACCTTCTTGCTGTTAGAAACCTTAGTGGCAAACCAGCTTGATCCATCGGCCGCACGTGTGCCGTCATTCACTACGCCCGTTACAACGGGTGCATCCACTACCGATAGCCACACAGAGCAATCCCAAGCCTCATCAGCCAAAGGCGCTGTAAGTCTGATTGCATCTTTATCCGCCATCATAAGCCCAGACGAACAGAGGGCTGTAAGAAAAACAGTTAATCTAATGAATTTAGTCTTCATAATGCGATGAAAAATAATTATTCTGATGCAAATATACCAATTAATATATTTTACGACCTTTAAAACTTGACATAAAACCCCCAATAAATGATTTTAACAAAAAAAATAAGGTAATTTTAGTATTTTATTTGCAAAAAAAGTAGTTTTCCAAATATTATTTATAACTTTGCGGGTCAAAACGGTAAAAATAACCATAATACGGCTTAACAACATGAAAAAAGTCTTATTAATTGCTGCATTTATTTGCAGCACTATGGCAACTATTGGCCTCACGGGATGCCATGGTTCGACAAATGATGACATTGTCATCATGGATACAACCACAGTTGTTATAGATTTGGATTCAATTGTTCTGCATCCATTCCTTCCGTGGGACGCCATGTTAGCAGACTTAATGATCCATCTTAAGGATAAATACGCAGACTGGACTATAAAGAACGCAGATTCTCTGTTTTACGATGAAGGAACAGAAAGATGGAAGTTGAGCCTTGTACGAAGTAATATTCAAAACCTGTACTACTTTGCAGACAAAGACGGAGATTCTCTTAAATTTGTATCCTTCTTATATACCGGCTCTATGCCGTTGGAGCCTTTGAAAGCCGAAATTGAACGCAATGGTTTTATTTTCCAGGGTTTTATGGACTTCCCTGGCAATGATTCCAAGGAATGCGGGCTTTACCTCTCACCATCAGGAGCATTGGAAGTTCAGGTAGCAGGATGGGAAGATGGCAGTTGGATTCTAACCTTCCAACCTACAGACGAGGATGATTTCAAATTTCTTATTAAAAAGAAAAATATGAATTAGAATAAAGAGGAAAAATACCTACTATTGAAAATGAACCCCGAAAGTTTTTTCCCCATAACTTTCGGGGTTCATTATAATACAGAACATCTTTGCGATACAGAAAAAAAACAAAAATGTTTGGTGCTTGTCAAAGATTTTTCTAATTTTACATCCCGAATGAAAAAACGTATAAAGAAAATGAAACACATTTTGGCTATTCTGCTTCTTTTAATCTCAAGTACAGCACTGGCTATACCAGCTCAGCGTATAAAGAAAACTATCACGCTCTCTGACGGCACACAGAAACAAGTAGTGCTGGTTGGAGACGAAAATCTACACTATTACATTGACAATGACAACAATGCTTATATATGCAATGACCAAGGCGTATTTATAAAAAAAGACCTCAATTCATTAGAGAACCTATGGAAGGAACGTCGTGCCAATCGTAATAAGCATCGTATTGAGCGTGCAGAAAAACGCGGCTTGCCTATACACCCTAAGGACATGACGGATCCCAGTTTTCGTCACAAGGCAAAATGGGGAGCCGAGCAGAATCCGATAAGCGGTGACAAGAAGGGAGTGGTGATTCTGGTTAACTTCTCCGACAACAACATAAACGATTCACACGGACAGGAGTACTATGATGATTTCTTCAACAAAGTGGGCTTTTCGAAGGATGGCAACCATGGCAGCGTTCATGACTATTTCCTGGAGTGCAGCTACGGGCAGTTCAACGTGACGTTTGATGTTTACGGCCCTGTTACCGTAAGCAATTCCATGCGTTATTATGGAAAAAACATTTCCGGATACGACCAATATCCTGGCATATTGGTAGCTGAAGCCTGTGATTTGGCTGATAAGTTAGGTGCTGATTTCAGTAAGTATGACTGGGATGACGACGGCGAGGTTGACCAAGTGGTTGTGGTATATGCCGGATATGGTGAGAACGCCGAGGGTGCCCCAGCCTACACTATATGGCCTCATGAAGGAACACTCTCACTGGAGCAAGAATACAATGACGGAAACGGTCCAATATCTCTCGATGGTGTAACTATAAATACCTATGCCGTTACCTGTGAGTTAGATGGCAATTCGGGTAATATACCTGCAGGTATTGGCACTGCTTGCCATGAATTCAGTCACTGTATGTGCTTGCCAGACTTTTATGACACAAACTACGAAAATTACGGCATGAATGACTGGGATGTGATGGACAATGGTTCATCTTCAGGTAATTATAGGGGAAATTGTCCTGTTCCTTATACAAGCTACGAACGTATGTACTGCGGATGGCTGACCCCTCAGGTGCTGGATGACCCCGGGATAGTAACGGATATGAAATCGCTATATGAGGCACCCGAGGCATACATTATATACAATGACGCTAACCATAATGAGTATTACCTGTTGGAAAACCATCAGGGAGAGGGATTTGACGTATCTTCTCCTGCTACGGGATTGTTGGTACTACATGTATATTTTGATTCCGATATATGGACAAAGAATACCGTCAACAACGAGACGCAACGTATGACCATCATTCCAGCCGACGGAATCCTGTCTGAGTTTAATAACGACGCAGATACATGGCCGGGAAAAACAGGTAAAACGGAACTTACAGACACATCGACACCAGCAGCTACACTCTACACAGGAAAGAAACTGATGGGAAAACCCATAGAGAGCATTAAGGAAAAAGAAGGGAAAATTAGCTTTGTATTTAATGGAGGTATTAATATTGATGCCCCCATTGCGAAAGAAGCTATCGAAGTAAAAAGTGACGGATTTACAGCTGATTGGAATGCTGTGACAGGTGCAACAGGCTACGAGGTAATGCTAACTGCTGAGGATCTAGACGAACAGGAATATAGCCTTGAGGATGTGGCCTTAATAAAAGAAGACTTTAGCAAGTTCAAAAACGGAAAAACCTCAGAAGGGACAACGGATCTCAGCAGTAATTTGGACAACTATACTAGCATGCCTGGCTGGGAAGGAAAAATACTTTATGACACGCCACAAGACGAGGTGAAGATGAGCACTGGCAGAAATAGCGGTAATATATATACTCCCTGGCTTACTACAGATAGCAAGTCGGTAACCCTTATATTTACCGCAAGACAATACAAGAGTGATACCAATCCCCTGAAAGTTAAGCTTAAAGAAGGGAATGGAAGCAAAACGTTAGATGAGGTAAGACTTACCAGTGAGCCCAAACAATATATCTTCACGACCACTACAGAAGGAAACACGTTCCAATGGGGACTTGAATGCGAGAAACGTTGCTATATCTCCGAAATGAGTGCCTATGACGGTATTCTCACCGAAGAACAGATTGCATCTGGAGTTGTCATGAAAAAGAACACAACAACCAGCACTGTGGAGACAGAACAAACCTCTTACGAGTTCACCAACCTTTCCAATCAACGTAAATACGCGTACAGCGTCTGTGCTCTGAATGGTAAGGCTAAGAGCAAATGGAGCAATGTCATAGAGGTGCAACTGATATCTGATTCTGATGGAATTGGCCAAGTTGGCATTGAACATTTGCCATCGGACACTGAACATTATTATTCGCTTGACGGCATAAAGCTCTCCAGCCCACAACGCGGAATAAATATCATTCGCAAAGTTGACGGAAGTGTCAAGAAGATTATCAGATAAGAAAAAAGGAGCCCGCAAGGCTCCTTTTTCATTTTACATTCACTCTTAATTTATAAGGTACGTCTTTGTCTTACCCTGATAAGTGGCCTTGACAGTGGCGCGCCCCTCTGTAATGGCACTAACCTGAACCTTTACTGTAGGATCTGAGGCACTGACCGTAAGCTTGGAACCATCTTTCAAGGGAGCATAAACCTGATAATTGGTTACCTCGGTATAACCATTGGTGTTGCTGGTAAAAAGGGGAGTCTCTGGAATTTGCAGACGTTTGCCGTCAACCTCGATGGTCACCTGCGGTACAATGGGTACCTGGAAGGGCTTGGATGCTTTAGCAAAACCTATTCCGTGAAGGTCAAAGAGTCCTACAGGACGCTGGGGTTCCTGACGACGCCCCCACTGTGGACGCTGTTGCTGATTGGGCTGCTCTACCTCGGGACCTGCCACTACCAGGTAGATGGCATGCTTGCCCGTAAGTCCTTCTACAGCGGGAACCTTTACGCGGAAGGTCTGGGGCCAGCGTTGTGCATTGGCAGGAATATCAATAACGCCAATCTCACGACCATTCCATACATTATTATTTACAGGACCGTCCAGCATCACTTTAATCTTGCAGGCATCCTTTCCGTTAGGCGTAAGATTCAGACACAGTTCTGTACCATCGGCCTGCCGGGTACCGTCGAAAGCAGGAAGCCCCTTGGTGCTTTGCTGCAGACCGCCAAAGCCGAAGTACTTGAAACCTATCACGCTGCCGTTCCTCAGACCTGCAAGATCCATGGAGTTGTTCCACACATCATGATTGTCCTGCATACTCTCATGCGCTCCGGGACCAGCCAAATAACAGGCGATACCGGCTGAGTAGTACTGATAAGGAGGCAGACCATATATTTGGAACCCCTCGCCGGTAACCTCGGCTCCAGTATATTCATTGCCGTCGGACGCCTTAGCAGACCATTCGTCGTTGGGAGCGAAAGGATTGTAACCCGTGATGCGCACCTTTCCGCCCTTGGCAACGGGCTTCTTGTCCCACTCAATCTTCACGGGCGCCACCATAGCTTGGCGGGCATTGGCAAAGCCACGTGGAGGACGATGATAAAAGACGTACCACTGGCCGTTGATTTCCTGCAATGATCCGTGAGTGTTGTGGGCATAATTGGTGCCGACGAGGTGTGTACCGTCCTCGTTGGGAACGATGCCGCGAGAGTCCACCAGCACACCACCGGCACGCCAAGGACCCAAGGGAGAGTCACCATAGGCATAACGCAGGGCACTGTTGGTATTTCCCTGTCCGTATTCCTTACCGCTATAACCGCTGAATACCATCACATACTTATTACCTACCTGACGGATGCTGCTGGCTTCAAAGAAGTTAAAGTCGAGTGGATTCTGTCCCTGATAAAGTGCCTTATACTCACTGCCTTCCTTATCAAGCAGACGTCCGTCATGACTACTGGCTGGGATGAAGGGATCTATGAGTTCCGTGCCAGGACGCTTAGAAAACATGGTATTCTGGTCCAACTGACATGCCGTACTGTGTTGGAAACCATAAAAGACGTAAGCACGGAAGCCTTTGTCAAAATCGGGATCCTTCTTGTTGGTGATATTCTCCACAAATACAGACGGGTCAAAATCTATCAGCGAACCTTCCACGCAGGCACGACCGTCGGGTGTGAGGTTTACAGGTGTGAAAGGACCATTGGGTCTGTCGCCTTTACAAACCATAGGCACACGTCTCCACCCACGTGAGTGAGGATAGAGCCAATAAGTCTTCTTGCCAGTCTGAGGGTCTTTAATCTCCACCAAATCGGGGGCATACATGGTATCCCACCTTCCATCAACGTAATACGAGAAGATAGGACCCTCGTCGCGCCATTGGGTAAGGTCTTCTACGGGAGCCGACCACATACGGATATCATTTCCGCAATATTCTGAGTAGTGTGTATCGTGTGACCCAATGATGTAAGCGCGTAATTTGCCTGGGTTATCAGGGTCTTCAAAAACACGAGGCTCACCATCAGGAAGATGTTCCCACAGGGGAAGGTAAGGATTCTGAGCCTGCCCAAAGAGGGCAAAGAGCGAAAGAAAGAGAAATAGGGATTTTTTTTTCATGTCTTAGTTAATATGATTAATAATGAATATTTTATTGTTGAACACCTTTCATGGAAAGCGAGATGCGCTCACGCTGCATATCCACTTCCATCACACGCACCATAACAGGCTGATGAAGGCTGACAACGGTGGTGGGGTCTTTTACAAACTTATCGGCCAACTGACTCACGTGAACCAATCCTTTGGTATGCACGCCTACATCAACAAAGGCACCAAAATTGGTTATATTACTAACTATGCCAGGCAGAATCATACCTGGGCGAAGGTCTGAAAGCTCATGAACCGTTGGGTCAAAGGCAAACTGTGTGAGTGGTTTGCGTGGATCGCGACCAGGCTTTTCCAACTCTGCCATAATGTCCTGTAAGGTAGGAAGACCCACAGCATCGGATACATATCGGTTGATATCTATCCGGCTACGCTTTTCGCTATCGGAAAGCAATGTCTCTACGGTGCAACCGCAATCTTTTGCCATCTGCTGCACCAATGTGTACCGCTCTGGGTGGACAGCACTATTATCCAACGGCTCTATGCCGCCCTGTACACGCAGGAAGCCAGCACACTGCTCAAAAGCTTTGGCTCCCATACGAGGCACCTTCAGCAATTCACGACGCGTGCGGAATGCTCCGTTCTGCTTTCTGTAATCTATAATGTTCTGTGCCAGGACAGGCCCCAAGCCACTGACATAAGTCAGCAGGAACTTGCTGGCGGTATTCAGGTTCACCCCCACACGGTTCACACAATTTACTACCGTCTGATCCAGACTTTTTTTGAGAGCGCTTTGGTTGACGTCCTTTTGATATTGTCCCACGCCAATGCTGCTGGGGTCAATCTTTACCAGCTCGGCCAAGGGATCCATCAGGCGGCGGGCAATGCTCACGGCACCACGGACGGTAACATCCTCGTTAGGAAATTCTTCACGAGCCACCTCGCTGGCACTGTAGATACTGGCTCCGTCCTCACTGACGCTATATACTTCCGTTCCTTCCGGCAGTTCCAGATGATTAATGAAATCCTCTGTTTCACGACCAGCCGTACCATTGCCTATAGAAACGGCTTGGATGCGGTATTTCTCTATGAGTTTGTTGACAGTCAACATGGCCTGTACCCGTTCTGCGCGAGGCGGATGGGGAAAGATGACATCGTGATGAAGAAGGTTTCCCTGCTCATCCAGACATACCACCTTACAGCCTGTCCGGAAGCCTGGATCGATACCCATAACACGCTTCTGCCCTAAGGGGCTGGCCATAAGCAACTGCTCCAGATTGCGTACAAAGATACGAATAGCCTCCTCGTCGGCTTTCTGGCGCGATGAGGCAGCAAATTCATTACTGATGCTTGGCTCTAAGAGTCGCTTGTAACCATCTTCTACAGCTTCTTGTACGACATTGCTGCTCTCACTATTGCCACGCACAAACAGACGTGAGATGCGTTCTATGGCGCGATCGTTGTCCACACTGATGCTGATGCGCAAAATTCCTTCGGCCTCACCACGGCGCATAGCAAGGAGGCGATGGCTGGTACAGCGGTCCAAACGTTCGCTCCAATCAAAATAATCCCGGAAGTTCTGTCCTTCTGCATCCTTTCCTTTTATCACCTTGCTGCTTATCTCCGCATGCAGGCTAAAGGTGGTGCGTAGTGTGTTTCGAGCACGTTCATTCTCGCTGACCCATTCTGCAATGATGTCCTTGGCACCTTCAATCGGATCCATAGGACAGTCTTTGTAGGGAGCTAACAGAGAAGCAATCGGCTCTGGGCCTTGACGCATCAGCCGTTTGGCCAACGGCTCCAAGCCTGCCTCACGAGCCACTTGTGCACGTGTGCGTCTCTTTTGCTTATAAGGAAGATAGATATCTTCCAACTCTGTACTGTCCCAACACTGCTGTATGCGCTCAGCCAACTCTGGCGTAAGTTTCCCCTGCCCCTCAATGGTGGTAAGGATATACTCACGGCGTTTCTGCAGTTCGGTCAGTCGATCCAGTTCGTTACTCACCTGTGCCACCTGAATATCCGTCATGCCACCGGTAGCCTCCTTGCGGTAACGGCTGATAAACGGAATAGTAGCACCTTCCTGCAGTAAGGCTATGGTGTTCGCAACGTATTGCTCTTTCAGTCCAAGTTTCTGGGCGATTATTTTTATCATATTTTTCTAAAGTTATTCAACGTTAACGTTAACGATAACCATAACTATTTCTTTGTTCCCGTTCCCGTTATCAACTAACTTTCAATCTTCATTCTCTCCAGTGCAATGGCAATCTCCTGAGCCACGCGGCATACATAGGGGATAACGATATGGCAATTCTCGCGGTCTTCTATCAGGCGAAGGAACTCTTCGAACTCATAGCTCAGACGATGACGAGAACTGTCGGCCTGGAAAGTCTGCGGCTCACACCCGCGCAGGTGAAGCGTAAACTCCTGTAGTACACTCACAGATCCTTTTACTTCTATGTATCCTTTCTCGCCTTGGATGCAAGCAAAACTCAATCCGTCAGAATCCTTAGCCGCTCCCATGCTGACAACAGAGGTGGGATATTGCATAAGTAAAGTGCCGCTGGTGTCAACACCGTTAAAGCCCAGGTTACGGGCATAGCGAATGATGCGTGGAGGACCAAACAAACCAATGGTAAAACAAAGGTTGTAAATGTTCAGATCGCGCAGGCAACCGCCTGATTGCCCGGGGTCGAATACAGGGGTAATTTCACCTCGTAGGTAACGGTCGTACCGACTGCTATACTGCGAGTAGCAACCATTTACCATACGGATGGTGCCTAATTGCGGGAGCAACTCCATAAGCTGCCGAAACATAGGCATATACAATAAGCTAAAGGCCGGCAAACAATAGACACAATGCTGAACGGCAGCATCAAAGAGTGCATCCGTCTCCACACGATCCACAGCAATGGGTTTCTCTACAATCACATTGTGCCCAGCCTTTATAGCCTGCATGGCATACTCGTAATGCACATGATTCGCGTTGGCTATATATACAAAATCAGCCTCCGCTTCCTCCAGCATTCGTGCATAATCAGTGTACACGAAACCTGTAGGTGCGTAAGCCTGACATAGGTCTATGGCGTGTTCTACGCTCTTCTCACGCGAGAAGATACCCGTTACTTCTATCCTTCCAGAAAACTCATGCTGAAGCATTTTCAGCACTTCCTCAACTATTTTGCCCGTTCCGGCAATACTAATCTTCATATCGTAATCGTATTTTATGGCAAATTACGGAAAATAAGCGAAGAAAAGCAACCGAAACAGGCAAAAAAAACAGGAACAAATAGAAAAAAGTTATCAAAATACTATATTAACACCACCCATAAAGGTAGCCTTAGGCATAGGAAAGCCCGCATAGGTCTGATAGCGTTCTGCCAACAGGTTATCTCCTTTGGCAAATATTGCCATCCAAGGAAGCACCTTGTAGCTGACACTTGCATTCAACAGGGTAAAATTCTCCTTCTGAGGATTGTCTCCTGTAGCAATGTACAAACCGCTCACATTCTGCAGACCTGCTGCAACAGTCCATTTCTGATTGTGATAGTTAGCACCGATATATAGCTTGCCCTCTGGAGCGCCATCGATAGGTGTATCCATACGCAAGAACGAGTAGTTTCCGTTTATGCTCCAATGGTTATTGATAGCATAGTCGGCAGAGAGTTCGATACCCCAGTTTTCGAAATCGCCTACATTTACATTCTTAGGTCTTCCACTTTCTCTAATAGTATTAATCAGGTTCTTTCCCTTGATATAAAAGATATTGGCACCAATATGCGCTCTCTTCCCAATACGTTGTGTATAGCCAATCTCATAGTTCATCATACTCTCTGGCAAGAGGTCCGTAGTTGCGGGAGGGAACATATACATCTCGCGGATGGTGGGATTACGGAAGCCCTTACTTACCAATGCCTTGATGTCTGCATCAGGAGTCAGATGGAATGAGAGGCCGCCCTGAGGAACCAGCTCCGTTACAACAACCGAATGCCAGTCGAAACGCAATCCAGCATCCAGTGTCAGCCATTTGCAAAGGTCCTGTCGGAAGTCTACGTATGTCCCCACTTCATTGCAATGCTGGTTTTCCACCAGATTGCCATCGGCATCTTTTACCAGATAGGTCTTGGCGGCAGAAACCTTATCCTCATTCCAGGCACTACCGCCAAAATGCTGCCAGTCAACACCAATGGTAACGGTATTTCCCTTAAATAAGTTGGCACTCTGATACCATGTGATTCCGGCAATGTAGTCATCGTGCAGATATAGTGCAGTCTTAGGTGTACCGCCTACATTATAGCCATCGTCTATATTATGATGTCCCCAGTCGCAATAGGCTCGCAAAGTACCATTGGTGTTCCGGTAACTGTTGCTGACGCTGACACAGGCCAATCCACGTGTAATCTTAGAATCATTGTCAAGCAGAAGGGCCGTCACAGGTCCGGGGTTGCTGGCATTGAAGTGAGTGATATTAGCATCAGCCATAGCCTTCCAATTTCCGGAGAACTCATAAGCCAACTTTATATAACCACCAAACTGTTCAAACTCATTGTTGTCACGGTGTCCGTTCGTACGCTGATACTGAGCGCCTACAACACTACTGAAGCCACCCTGACGGAAGCGGTTTACACCATCAGCCTGAATAGTTCCGTAACTGCCACCCTGCAAGCTGATGTTTGTCTTACATCCATCCTCGCTCATCTGGCGTGTAATGATGTTCACTACGCCACCCATAGCATTGCTGCCATACAGCAAGCTGGCAGGACCGCGAAGCACCTCAACCTTCTCTGCCATCATTGTCTGATAGGCATCAGGTATGGGATGACCCATAAGGCCAGCATATTGCGGCTGTCCGTCTATGAGCACCAACAACTGGGCACCACTGCCTACCCCACGAACCTTCAGGCTTCCTGCCGCACCAGTGCTAACACCATAGCCTAAGATACCACGGCTGGTAGCAAACAGACCTGGCGTCTGTTCCATAACGGTGGGGATGACAGAAGAACGGAAGTTTTCACTAAGCTTCTCGCTACTGATACTAGTAACAGTAAGAGGCAGGTAACGAGCATCTGTGGCATTACGTGTTCCTGTAACAACCACTTCACTCATCTGCGTAGTGTCCAGAATCTCTTCACTTAAGGTAGCAGCCTGCATGGAAAGGCAAGTTGTGCTGGCACCCAACAACAATAATGTACGGATTTGCATAATTTGGCGTGTTGTTTGTTACAATGTAAATAAATCCGCTGCAAATATACGGACATTGCACATACACGGGCAAACCAAGAATTCGCAGTATCTTACCAATATTTCCCCAGAAAGAACGTAAGCTATTTCCCATTGTTTACGTTAACTCCAAGATGTTCAGACACATACCGGCTAAAATGCGAGGCGTTATCAAAGCCAAATTTTCCCATAATTTCCTTGGACGAGAGTTTCCCATGCATCATCAGATGCCTGATTTCCATTATGGTAAACTGCTGAATCCAATAACTGGGTGTGCGTCCGCTAATCTGGGTGGAGATTTTATGCAGGTGCTTGGGTGTTACACATAGCCTTTGTGCATAATAGGCAACAGTCCTGTTTTCTCTGTAACTCCCACCCTCTAACATCTGAATGAAACGTGACATAATATCGGCAGACCGCTGTGTAGCCTCTTCATGTTCAAATAGAGCAGCATGTGCATTCATGATATCCAGATAAAGCGTACACATACTTTGCAGAACAGCTTCACGGCGGTAAGCTTCGGGGGTGTGTTCAGAACGGAATGCAACATCTTTGAAGTCATGTTCCAAGATGACGAGTGCATCGCCCTTCAGTTGGAAAATAGGATGCATAAAAAGATGCAGCCACCCGCAGGTTCCGTAGCTACTGTGAGGCATACAAACAGCCTGCTGGTCAGCAGGCAGCAACAGTTGGTATAGCTGGCAGTTGTCCGAGGGCTGAATATGTCCCACATGACTGGCCATAGCTATCATGCAACAACCCGCAGTTAGCGTATATTCACGGCCTGAGAAATGAAGTTGGCAACTTCCGGCTGTACATAGCAGATGAAGGATTTGTTGCATATTTCGTTACTGATCACCTTAATTTGTTCCGTTCGAAGTGTCCTTTGGCATAGGCAAAGAAAAAGAGGACGCCTACGGCATTGCAAATCCACGCTGCCCAAAAAGACATATTGTAAGAGGTGTGTTCGGCAATGAATCCACCCAGGATGATGCCAAGTCCAACGCCCAAATCCCATGCCGTCAGTAGCGTACTGTTGGCTGTTCCGCGCTGACTATTGGCCGCCAAGTTTAGGAACATTGTTTGGAAAGCTGGAAACATATGACCATTGCCCAAGCCTATTATCAATGCTGCCCCGTAGTATCCAACCGGATTATGTACGGCAGCAAAGAGAAGATATCCGAACAGAGATACCAACACACCATGTGTGGCATTCTTCACCACAAGACCTTTACGTAGAGAACGGGCACCAACCAGCCGACTCGACATCAGGCCTAAACTCAGCAAAGCAAAGAAAACGCCAGTACCAGTTGTGATGCCTAATTCTTCCTTGCCATAGATTGCCAGATAGGTACTGATAACACCATATGAGAAGCTGAAGCAAGTCATACATAACGCCTGACTCCAACCCTTTAATAAAAGAAATCTATCAAGCTGAATCTTAGGGCGTTGTACCTGCGCACATTCTCTTGGTTTTAGCTTTAGTGTACTGTTGATAAGAAGTCCAATTCCTGCCGTTAGTAACGATACACAAAAGATTAAAGTATAGTTGTTGGTCCACTGATAAATAAGCAATCCTACAGTAGGCGAGATTGCTGTAGCCATATTATTACTCAAACCATAATAGCCAATCCCTTCAGCTCTGCGTGTAGGATGCAGCACATCGATGGCCACCGTACTGTTGGCTACCGTGGTAGCACCTACAGGAGCACCATGTAAGGTACGGATAATGCAAAAAGAGAGTAGCGAACCTGCTACTATATAGCCACCAAAGAGGATAAAGAAAAGAAAATAGCATATCAGCAACACCGCCTTACGTGGAAAACTGTCCACAAAGAAACCACTAAAGGGCCTTATCAACAGTGCTGTAAGGGCATAGCCACTCAGCACCATACCGATTTGATCCTTGTTGGCTCCAAATTCCTCACTCAGATACAGCGGTAGCAGAGGCGTCAGAATCATGAAGGAGAAATATATCATGAAGTTGGCGCACCATGCTTTCTTGTAATTGCTGTTCCAGAGCTTTTCCATTTCTCCTCACGAAAAGTTGTTTAAGAAGCGGATTTTCCTGCCAGATACATACCCATAATCAAGGTTGCGGTACCACATATTGCCATCAGCGTAATGCGTTCGTCCAGTATCACGTAAGAGAAGAACATGGTAAAGAACGACTGTAGATAGATAATGTTAGTGGCACGTACTGTCCCCAACTGTTTCAAGGTCCAGTTCCAGGCAACAAAACAAAGCATAGAGGCTACTACGCCTAAATACAGCAAGTTCACCCATACCGCGGGTTTGCTTAATACTGCAAGGTCAGTCTGCAACGGGCACTCAATCCAAAGATAAGGAAGAACGGTGAGAATACCATAAACAAAAATCTTACGTGTAATAAACAATGTATTATAATGTCTGGACAGTTTCTTTATTATCAGCGAGTAACAAGCCCATGTCAGTGAGGCGCACAGCGCCAGGATATCACCCTTGGGATTGAGGTGCAGCATCAACTGTCCATTCAATATTACCAACGCCATACCTCCAAAAGCCAACAGCGAACCCACCATTTGTCTGGTACACATACGCTCATCCTTGTAGAATAATGCCAGTAGCACGGCCGTTATCAATGGTGTAGACCCAACTAGGATAGCCACATTAGAAGCTGTAGAGAACATTAGTGCCATATTCTCCGTCAGGAAGTAGAGAGAGCCTCCCATGATGCCCAGCACCAATAGCAGCAACTCATCTTGCCAGTTATCTGCCCACAGCCGCTTGTATGAGAATGCCCATATACAGACATACCCCAACACAAAACGATAGAAGAAGATGTCTGACGGCATCAGACCATCCTCCAACAGTATTTTAGACGATACAAATGTCTCACCCCAGATAGCGCAGACTAACAATGCCATTATTATGGCAAGATGCTGTTTTAGATTCTCAATTATTTTATTCATTATGTACGTTTTGCTAAATTTGGCTGCAAAGATAGTGCAATCCGAGCGAAATACAAAATAAAATAATTTTTATTTTATCTCCTATGCATTACCTTGGGTTCATAATGGTTTTGCCCGCTATAGAAATACCATACATATGGTATAAATAAGCAAAAAAAGCATTAAAAAGTGGCAAAAAGTTGTTAAATTGTGTAATATACCATACTTTTGTAGCCGAATATCAATTATTCGAGATGAAATGTGATGATAAAATAAGATTGTTTTCTATGAAAAAGAGCATTTTAAGTATGCTGCCTCTGCTTTTCCTTGCAGGCAGTCAAGTAAAAGCACAAAGCGAAATCAAAGTTGAACTTAAGGACTTGAAGGGTAACGACGTTGTTGTTCAGGTTGTGAACACATCATTCTCTGGTATAGAAAAGTCAGACACATTGCAGACAAAGAAAGGTAAGTTCACCTACACCCTTACCGACCCTAAGGCACGTATGGCTATTGCCAATGTAGAAGGCCCCAAGGGAAAGAAGTCTATCACTTTCTATATGGTACCAGGCGAGAAGGGCATTTTGAAGGGTACCGTAGAACATCCCATCTGGAGTGGAAGTGCCTTTTATCAGGAACTGTCCGAACTGGAAGCTGCCGCAGCACCCTTACAACAGCAGATGGATAGTCTGGCTCAAGAATACAGGAAGCAGACTGAAGCTGGCGCTAAAGCCGACTCCCTACAGAAGGTAATCGCCCCTCTTTACGAAGACCTCCAGAATCGTCAGCTTGCTGCCTATGAGGCATTTATTCAGGCCCATCCCGCCAGTGAAGCAGGTATCACCATCCTTCCAGGAATGGCTGACCCGGAAAAGACTATGGAGATCCTTCAGTCAGCCATAGCCAAGGACCGCTTTACCTATTTCATAGACTTTGTCCAAAAGAAGCTAGATTATGATAAGAAACAGAAAGAGGCTGCAAAGGATGTTGCCGATGGTAAAGAAGCTCCAGACTTCACATTAAAAAGCATAGACGGTACAGACCTGAGCCTATCCTCGCTACGTGGCAAGTACGTAATACTGGATTTCTGGGGGTCGTGGTGCGGCTGGTGCATCAAAGGATTCCCTGAGATGAAGAAATATTACGAGAAGTACAATGACCGCATGGAAATCCTTGGCGTTGATTGCAACGACACCGAAGACAAGTGGAAAGCTGCCGTAGAGAAACATGAACTGAAATGGAAGCATGTCTTTAACCCCAATGATTCGGATCTGCCTGCCCGCTATGCTGTCAGTGGCTTCCCCACCAAGATTGTCATAGACCCAGAAGGAAAAATCATAAAGACAGTTGCTGGCGAAGATCCTGCTTTCTACAATTTCCTTGATGAACTGTTCAAGTAAGTTATTAATCAAATAAACACACTATTTTCACCTTAATATTAACAAGCAATGAAAAAGATTCGCAATCTCAAAACCATCAGTCTGGCTTTGGGTCTGACTTTGACATTGAGCGCCGCCCCCACCCTGGCCGTGGCACAAAATGTTGCATCAGCTCAAGGACAGCAGTCCTACACAGTAAAGGGACATGTGATCGACGATGAAGGCTATGCTCTTCCCGGAGTCAGTATTAAACGTAACGGACAGGCAATTGGCGTAACAGACGCCAAAGGTGCCTACGAAATCACCGTACCAGCTGGCAGTAACGAACTGGAGTTCAGCTTTATCGGCATGGAACGTTCCATCGTTAAAATCAAGAATGCAGCTAACGCTCAGACGGTAGATGTTACCATGAAGAGCAACAATCAGCTGGCCGAGGTATATGTCACAGGATATCAGGACATATCCAAGCCTAAGATGACAGGTTCTGCCGTTACAGTATCTGGCAGCAAACTGATGGAACGCTATACCCCCAACCTCCTTTCAAATCTGGAAGGTAGGGTTGCTGGTCTCTCCACTTACGGAGGCGAGCTCAAAGTGCGTGGTACCTCATCACTCTATGCCGAGACGACTCCTCTGCTTGTTGTTGACGGACTGCCTACCGAAGGTCGTCTTGAGGATATCAACCAATATGACATTGAGACAATCAACGTCCTGAAGGATGCCGCCGCTACCGCCATCTATGGTGCCCGTGCCTCTAACGGCGTTATCGTTGTTACCACCAAGAATGCTCACCAGAAGGGTAAGATTGACGTAGCCTTTACTGCCAACCTCAGCCTGAAGGAGAATCGCAACATGGACTATAACGACAACTTCTATATGAATGCCGAGCAGCAGGTGAAGAAGGAGAGCGAATACTACGACTGGTACTACACCAGTGGCGATCATGCAGACCCCGTGGGCTCAACCCTCGCTGGCTACAACTACGGCAACGGTCCTATTTCTCCCCTTAGCTACGCATACTATCGTGCCTACAAGGGCGACATCACCATGGACGAACTGGCCAACATCAAGAGCCAACTTAGCAAAAAGAACTTTGCCAAGGAATATGCTCGCGAAGTATATCGCCAGCAGGTAATGCAGGAGTACAACGTGTCTCTGCGCAGCCGTTCAGAGAAGAGTCAGAACAACTTGACCCTGAACTTTGCGCACGATAACGCCGGTATTATCAACACCATGAACCAGCGCTTTACAGCTAACTACAAGGGATCTTTCGATGTTACCAAGTGGTTGACTGCCAACATGACTATCAATGGCGTCTTCAACAAGAGTCGCGAGCGTGGCGATGATGCTACCTCTCTGTCTAACAGCGTATGGAGCCATGCAGCCTACGAGTCTATGTACAATGCCGATGGCACCATTCGCAGTATGTACGGCATCACCGAAGGTAACGAACTCTGGGGCGGCGGTGGCGAAGGTACTGTTGACCTATCCAGCAACCCCATCGATGAGTTCTACAACAACACAGTGAACTCACGCCGTACCCACTTGCGTTTGAACGGCGAGCTGCTTTTCCGTATCATTGACGGTCTGACTGCCAGCGTACAGGGTGTTTACGAGAGCGACCACCAGCAGAGCGTATGGCTGGCTACCGAGGACAGCCATCCTGCACGTGTCCTGCACAATGCTTATTACGACCCTGCCAAAATCACCAATCCCCTGATTCCCCCTACAGGCGGTTTCCGTCAGAACCGCAATACCCAGGGCGACTACTGGACTGCCCGTGGTCAGCTCAACTATAGCAAGAAGTTCGGCAAGCACGAGGTGAACGCCATTGCCGGTCTCGAGTTCCGTGGCACTCTCAGCAAGGGAACCAACGCCCTCCTACTGGGCTACGATGACCAGCTGCAGACAGGTCGTGCAGCAGACATCAACTTCTTCGACCTCTACGACCAGCAGTACAGCCCTTACTTCAAGTCAGGTAGCGGTGGCTATAATGCACGTTCTTATGCCTACGATCCTTATATTAAGAATGGTATGGACAATATCCTCGAGGTGGAGCATCGCTACGGCTCAGGCTATTTCAATGCCACCTACACCTACAACGACCGCTATAATGTCTTTGCTTCTTTCCGTAAAGACTATGCTGATGTCTATGGCCTCAACGCCAAGTTCCGCGGCAAGCCTCTCTGGTCTGTCGGCGGTGCATGGAACATCGAACAGGAAGACTTCATGAAGGAGGTCAAGTGGGTTAACTTCCTGAAGTTGCGCTACAGCTATGGTGCTACAGGTAACATCTATCAGGGAGCAACCTCTTATCTGACAGCTACCACAGGCGGCACCAACTCATACACCAAGCTGCCTCTGGCTACCATCGCATCTCCTGCCAACCCCAATCTCCGTTGGGAGCAGACACGTACCAACAACGTAGGTATCGACTTCTCACTCTTCAATAACCGTGTTCGCGGTAGCATCGATTACTACCACAAAGCAGCAGAGGACGTATTTGCCAACAAGAGCCTCGACCCCACAACGGGTTACACCTCAATGTTTGTCAATAGCGCCAACCTGCGTAACAACGGTATTGAGCTCCAGGTAACAGCTGACTGGTTCCGCCCCACCACACGTAAGCAGATTGGATGGTCAACCAGCCTTACTCTTGCCCACAACAGCAACAAGGTAACCAATGTTTGGAATCCCTCAACATACGCATACCAGCTCCTCAGCAACCCCTTCGTAGAAGGCTATCCCGCCTCTGCCCTGTGGTCTTACCGTTTTGCAGGTATCGATGACGGAACTATCAGCGGCCCCGGTGAAACCCTCTGGTATGGCGACGGCGGTACCATCACACACTCTGTTCAGACTGACAGCACAGACGTTATGGAATACAGCGGACAGACAGATCCCAAGGTTATCCTGGGTATGGACAACCGTCTGCAGTGGAACGGTTTCTCATTCTCAATCATGCTGGCTTACTACGGCGGACACGTAATGCGTTGTCTGCAGGAGCGCGAAGTCAGTTCCACTTCTATGGGAGGTACACAACCTCTCTATCTGCTTAACTCCTGGACACCTGAGAACCCCACCAACACACCAGGTTTCGGTCAGTACGGTTCCAGCTCTATCGGCAACGAGTCCCGTTACGGCAACAACTCCATCTATGATGCTTCGTTCATCAAGATTCGTAACATCGTCTTCGGATACGAGTTCCCCCGCAACATTGTTAACCGCATGAACCTTAGCCGTCTGGCTCTTAACTTCCAGATAGACAACCCCAAAGCTCTTTGGACAGCTAACGGCAAGGGAATAGATCCCGAGACTCTGGGCGTTCGCACCCGTTCAACCTACACATTCAGCCTGTTTGTAAATTATTGATGTAATTATGAAAAAGAATAGATTATATATAGCCATACTGATGGCAGCTGCCCTTGCAGCCACTTCCTGCTCCGACTTCACGGACATCAAGCCCAAGGGAAAGAACCTGCTCTCCACAACAGACGAACTGGAGTTGCTCTTCAATAACGATATCGACATCAGTCTATCCGACGTGTATAATATAGGAGGTAGCGTTATCAACACCTCCAGACAGATACCTGCGGATCTGGCAATGCCCAACAAGGAACGCAGTACCTTGCTTTGGTCCTATTCAGACAGCCCAGCAGATATCCAGCGCATCCAACAGCTCACTTCCAGCGACAGCTACTACTCCAGTTGTTACAAGTGGGTAGGCCGCATCTGTAACCCCGTTATTAACAATGCCAGCATGGCCAGTGGCTCAGAGCAGAAGAAGGCTGCCCTCGTGGCAGAAGCAAAGGCACTGCGCTCTTATGCTCACTTCCTACTGGTGAATAAGTTTGCCAAGGCTTACAACCCCGCTACAGCTAGCACGGACGGTGGTGTCATCTACATGACAGAGGATAAGTCCATCGACGAGATTTATGCCCCCAGCACCGTTGCTAAGGTTTATGAGCAGTGTCTCAAGGATGTCAACGATGCCATCAACTCAGGTGCACTACCCGAGGTTCAGCCCACAAAGACCCGCTTCAACCTGCCTGCCGCTTATGCCCTTAAGGCTAACATCCTTATGTGCATGCAGCAGTACACCGAGGCAGCCGAGGCAGCCGAGGCAGCTCTTAAGTTGGAAGGTGGATTGGATGACTACTATGCCAACGTGCGCCAGGAGCCTCGCTGGCTAGAGTACATTCACAGGATGCCCGACGACAAGTACGATTGCTTCACCTCCGAGTATCTGGAGTCTGTAGAAAACTACTTCGTGGTTCCCAACTATCTGCTTAACCTCTGGTCAGAGCCCGACTTCGAGAATCAGATAGAGCCCCAGTACGGTCACTATTTCCTGAATCCTCGTATCAAGGAGCAGTACAAGGGCTTCTACGAGATACTGGCTGGTGGTATGACAGACCAGAGTACCAACATGATTGGTCTCAGGGGTTGGGATTCACCAGACAATATGCCTGGTATGATGGAGTATCACAACGTAGCCGGCTTCGCCACTCCCCAGATGTACATTCTCCTGGCAGAGTGCTATGTGCGCAATGGCGACATAGACAAGGGTATGGATCAGCTGGATCACCTGCGCCAGTTCCGTCTGCCCGCCGACACTTACGCTCCCCTCAAGGGCACTGTAACGAACGAGACAACAGCCATCGAGCGTATCAAGCAAACTTCTCTGGGCGAGAATATCTGGACTGTCTGGAACTTTATCCAGCGCAAGCGTTGGAACGTGCAGCCCGAATGGCAGACCACACTTACCCACGACTTCGGTGACAACGGCATCCATACCCTTTCACCCACCTCTGACCTTTGGGTATTCCCCTTCCCACTCTCTGTTATTCAGGGTAATCCAAATGTACATTACAACTCAAACAAGTAATCTACTTTCTATAATAAAAAAGAACCGCAGGATTTTCATCTTGCGGTTTTTTTTGAATACTATCTTTTATCTTGTTGGCTAAAAAAGATTAATTTATTTTGTATTTCTCCTACTTATTTATACTTTTGTATCGTCAAAAATAGAAAACATAAAAAAATGAAGAAGTTTTGGTTACTTTTTTTAATCGTTTTGAGTGCACAAGCCGTTCAGGCTCAATTACCGAAGATTACATTGAAGGATATTCAAGGTAAGACCGTTCAGACAGACACACTCTCAAATGGAGGGAAACCATTTATCATTGATTTCTTTGCTACTTGGTGCAAACCCTGCAACCGTGAATTAGATGCTATCAGCGAAGTATATGCCGACTGGCAGGAAGAGACGGGTGTGAAAATTTATGCCGTGAGCATAGATCAGGCACAGAATATAAATAAGGTAAAGCCACTGGTGGATAACCACGGATGGGAGTACGAGGTACTATTAGACCCCAACGGCGACTTGAAGCGTGCCCTAGGTATCCAGATGATTCCCTATGTGCTGATTGTGGATGGAAAGGGAAACATTGTTTATAAGCATAATGGCTATACAGACGGTGCTGAAGAAGAGCTGATTGAGAAAGTCAGAGAACTTTCTCAAGTGAAGAGTGAAAAGTGAGGAATTAGGCCTTAGACTTTAGCTGATTTATGAGAAAACTGCGTATTTTATTGTTGCTTATTGCCCAATATTCATTATTCAGTATTCAGAATTCGACAGGAACTCTGTACGCTCAAGGCGTCAGTGTGTCTGGTAGCGTTCAGACCGACATGCTGGTGCCGCAGGATGATGAACGGACAGGTGCCATGAAGGAAGAAGCTTTTCAGGCCAACGTGTATGCAGATCTTCTGCTACAGAGCAAATATGTAGATGCTGGTGCCAGATTTGAATACTTGGAGCACCCACTACCCGGATTCGAGAAAGACTTTCAGGGATGGGGCGTACCCAACTTCTGGGTTAAAGGGCGTATGGGTTGTGTAGAACTGACGGGTGGAACATTCTATGAGCAGTTTGGATCTGGCTTTATTCTACGAACCTACGAAGAACGCTCCTTAGGTATAGACAATTCTCTGTTAGGCGGCCGACTGACGGTAAAACCTTATAAGGGTGTCAGCATAAAAGCACTCAGTGGTGTACAACGCCACTATTGGAAGTGGAACAAGTCTGTAATAAGCGGCGCTGATGCCGAAGTACATCTGGAAGAATGGCTTCCACGTATGCAACAGTCAGACTTCAGGCTTATGCTAGGCGGTTCTTGGGTGAACAAATATGAGAAGCAGGAAGATGTCTATGCAGATCCGACTCACATGTATAACTTTCCTGAGTTTGTGAATGCGTGGGACGTAAGAACGAACCTTAACAAAGGGCCGTGGAACCTTTTGCTGGAGTACGCGCAAAAAACACAGGATCCTTCTTTTGATAATGGCTATAACTATAATTGCGGCTCTGCTGCAATAGCCTCTGCCTCATACTCTAAGAAAGGGCTAAGCATCCTGTTGCAGGCGAAGCGAAGCGAGAATATGTCGTTCCGCAGTAAGCGTTCACAATTGGGAACCTCTTCGTTTATCAATCATCTGCCAGCCTTTACACAAGACCAGACGTACGCATTAGCGGCACTCTACCCTTATGCCACCCAACTGGCTGACGGAGAATGGGCCTGGCAGGCAGAAACAGGCTATAACTTTAAACGTAAAACGGCGTTGGGTGGAAAATACGGCATGAATGTGAAGGCTAATTTCTCGCACGTTCGCTGGAAGGGCGTTACATACTATCAGGATATTGACATACAGCTTTCACGTAAGTTGAACAAGAGTTTTAAATTGAACCTGATGTATATGAATCAGCGTTACAATAAGACCGTAATAGAGGGAGATGGAGGTATGGTACGCTCTAACATCTTTATTGCAGACGGACTTTACCAGATTGCCCCCAAAGTTAAACTTCGTACTGAGTTGCAGTATCTGCAGACAGCCGACGATCAGGGAGATTGGGCATTTGGCCTTGTAGAACTCTCGTTGGCGCCCCGCTGGATGTTTACCATCAGCGATATGTGGAACAACGGCTCTACAAAGACGCATTATTATCAAGGATTGGTGACGTATAACATAAAGTCGCATCGTTTGCAAGCTGGCTATGGACGAACACGCGCCGGATACAATTGCTCTGGAGGTGTTTGCCGGTATGTTCCCGCTACTACGGGTTTTACTCTATCGTATAATTACAATTTCTAGATACTGAACATTGAGTATTGAAAAAGATATGAGCGGTAACAAATTTTCCATTTTTTCACTTTTCACTATTATCCTTTACCTTTTAACTGCATGCAGTTATATTAGCGAGGAAGAACGGCTTATCTATGTAAAGCCAGAACCAGCTAAACGTATGGTTCTTCTGGAGGATTTTACTGGTCAGAAGTGTGTAAACTGTCCAAAGGGAACAAAGATTATAGAGGAACTACAAAAAACATACGGAGATTCTGCCTTTATAGCCGTGGGTATTCACGGCGGACCTTTAAGCTTTGCTGGAAATGCTAAATATGAAGGCCTTTCTACAGATGAAGGCAACAAGTATTTTGAGCATTGGGGGCTGGAGTACCAACCCGTCGGGTTAGTAAACAGACATGGTGCTGTGAATTATACAGACTGGGCTGCTCACATAATAGAAGAAATGACCCGTCCCGCTCCCCTTGAGTTGACAGCTGATGCCACGCTTGATAAAGGCCAGTTAAGTATCATTGTAAATGCACACGGAACGGACGGAACGGTTGAGGGAAAGCTACAGGTTTGGGTGGTGGAAGATAGTATTACAGCCATGCAAATGATGCCTGAAGGTGGTGTCAATACCGATTATATACACAATCACGTGCTACGCGCTACTGCCAATGGCCTATGGGGAGATGACTTCAATGTGAATGAAGGGGAATGGGTTGAGAAACAACTGACTTTTCTCCCAGATGCAGCATGGAAGCCGGAACACCTAAGCATAGTCGCCTTTGTGTACAATACAGAAGGTGTACTGCAAGCCACGAAAACTAAATTAAGAATTGAAAGCTAGCATTTATCTATAAAACTTTAGTTAATCAAAAAAGAGTAAGCAACATGAAGAAAATTCTACTACTAACAACTGCATTGCTTGCATTAATCGCTGTTAAAGCACAAAATCTGGAATTTAAGTACCAAGGACAAGTGTTGGATGACAATGCCACCGTTACCATCGCTGCCGAAGAGGATTTCTTTGGTGAGATGTCTTGCGAGACCAATCCCAGTTCTGCGCCTCAGGACGGATTAGTGCTGAAATGTCCTGCCTCTGCTTTGGGAAGTACCATTACAGCCAACCTGCAGATTATGTCTAACACACTAAATGCTTCTTCCATCCAATGGTGTATGGGCGGTAACTGTACACTAGTGCGTCA
Organism: Bacteroidaceae bacterium; assembly: GCA_024683455.1. Classification (GTDB taxonomy): domain Bacteria; phylum Bacteroidota; class Bacteroidia; order Bacteroidales; family Bacteroidaceae; genus Physcousia. The sequence continues at coordinate 21,125 of JAIKYE010000092.1, read as the reverse complement.
GACACAGTTGACTAAGACTTTTAGTCCCGGTCCAACCGTACAGGTATTGTTGGATGCTACCAACATCACAAAAAAAGGCAGCCTCAAGGCCAAATTGACGGTGTCATCTAATGATAACACTAGGACTGTATTTATCCAGTTTGTGAATGGAGATGACGAGACTGGAATTCAACTCCCTTCCAGTTTCCTTGATGGAGAGAAAACTGGAACCTCCCTCCAGAAAGGTTTGGATGGGTTTATCTACGACCTTAGCGGTCGCAAAGCAAATCCTGCAAGTCAAAAGTCAAAAGTCAAAAATCTCTATATAGTTAACGGAAAGAAAATACTAAAATAAACAGTTTTCTTTTCAAGATTCAGTTAAAAAATCAAAGAACATTAGTTAACCGTTTTTTACTGCCTAGTTAAGAAAATATTTTTCTCTAGTTAACGAGTAATTACTCTTACGTTGACTGGTAAATTACCCCTCGCGTATGCTTTCAACTAATATAAAGAAGAACCAATTAAACACACAAATATTATGAAAAAAACATTTACTCTATTTGTTGCCACTATAATGGCATTATGCAGTTATGCTCAAGAAAAAAACAGTGCAATACCCGAAGACTTTGGCACAACTGTCGTTCTGCAGGGAACCAAAACGGTAAAGATACCTTTTACCATCACCAACACAGGGTCCAACAACATTTCACACGTGACGTATGAACTTTCTTCCGACGGAGAAGTTATCAAAAAAAGACAAACTTCCATAAGCATTAGACCTGGAGAAAAAGGACAGATAACCCTTAGTATCAAGCCAGAGACAGAATGCAAGAAGAGTAAAATGGAATTTACCATTACCCAGGTAAATGGAAAGTCCAACACATCTGAGAAGACAACTGCCACAGGAAATGTAGTAACCATCCTAGAGAAACCCACTGTAACACCCTTGGTAGAGGAGTTTACCGGCACATGGTGCGGATGGTGTCCTGTAGGGTTTGATGGCATGGAACGTGCTCATGAGACATTTGGAAACAAGGCTTCTCTGATAGCCATTCATTACGAGGATCCAATGGCTGTAAGCGAATTTCAAAGTCTGGTAAGCAGAGTAGATGGTTTCCCCAGCGCGATTCTTGACAGAGGAAGTGATTTCTATCCTGCCGCAAACGATCTGAAGAAAAAAATTGAAAGTGATATAAATGAGAAAATTGCTGCGGGAACTATTGAGGTTAACGCGGCATGGGCAAGTGCCACCAAAAACGCCATAAATATTGTAACCAAAACAAAGTTCGTATATTCGGATGATAATGCAAACTATGCCATAGGTTATGCCATCACAGAAGATGGCATGAAAGGTTCAGGATCAAACTGGGCGCAGACAAACAACCTAAGCAAAAACAGCGGTTATAGTTCTATTCCTTTCTGGTACAATGCTCCATCGAAGGTTACCAATATTGAATTTAACCACGTGGGCGTGGCAGCTTGGGGACTTGAGGATGGTATCGAGGGCTCCGTTAGTCCTGAATTTCAGGCTGGAGAAGAGCAGACATACACCTATAAAGCCAATATCAGTGGGAAGAAACTCATTCAAAATAAGAGTAAGCTGACAGTCATTGCCATACTCATAGACCGTAGCAACGGATCCATTGTAAATACGGCACAGACTACCATTGAAGATTACAACCCAACAGGTATAAATGACATAGAATCAACAGAAATGACAAATAACAAAAATAAGGATGGTGAGTTCTATGACCTAAGCGGGCGAAAGGTTAATGCTCCGAAAAAGGGTGGTATATACATCGTAAACGGTAGGAAAGTCTCTATTGGGAAATAATTTCCGACTAAAACATAAAAACAAACACGATTAATCTTTATTCTATCAAAATTCTTTATTAAAAATTTATTGTTATGAAACACTTTATTATTATTTGTGCCATGTTTATGGCAGTTCGCACTTATGCACAGGAGCCTATATGGTGGGGTTACTTCAAGGAAGCAGATGCCAATGCCAGCAACTATAGCGGTGTAGGCACAGGATATGTTGAAAACTTTGAAACAGCCATCTACATTCCTGCGAATCATCCCGAGGTAGGCAATGCAACCATAAAAAGTCTCAAAATCTGGTATGGTGATGCCATTCCTGCAGCTACAAAAGCCTTAAAGGTTTGGATTTCTAAAGAGTTGCCCATTAATGCTGTTGGTACGGATTATCTGCAATCTGTAGATGTTTCCAAACTAAAAGGTGGGCCCAATGAGATACCATTAAACACACCTTACCCAATAAACAATGAGGGCATTTACGTAGGTTATACCATAGAGATGAATAATATGGCGTTCCCGCTATATAATGGTGGAGAGTGGTGCGAGAACTCTTTCTTTGTCCGTAGTTCTGAGAAGATAACAACCTGGAGTTCACTTAACAGCTTTGGAAAACTGGCTATGATGTTACTGGTGGACAATGCGGAGATAGAAAAGAATATTGCTTTACCCGCTGACTTCGGGACATCTTGTGCTGTTAAGGGACAGTCTGCTCAAGTTCCTGTCACCATTACGAATTTTGGGCTTAATCCACTGACGAGCATTTCATACACTATTACCACAGAGGGTGTCACATCAGCCGAGAAGACCATTCCTGTTAACAGTATTGCTTACAATGCAAGTAGTCCTGTAAACATAGAGTTCCCCGCTGACGAAGAACCCCGAAAGTATGAGAAAGCCCTGACTATCACTAAAGTAAACGGTGAGGATAATCCTCTAGCTAACAGAAGTGCTACAGGAAGCCTTATTACCATATTGGAAAAACCAACGGTTGTTCCTGTAGTAGAGGAATTTACCGGTACCTGGTGCGGATGGTGTCCTATAGGTTTTGATGCTATGGAACATGCTCACGAGATTTATGGAGATAATGTGATACTAATAGCCGTTCATAGTGACGATCCGATGAAAATTGACGGATATAACCCCATAGCTAAAAATATTAATAGCTACCCTAATTCACTTATCAACAGGGACGAAAATATGGACCCTACAGATGCAAATCTTCAGAATGCAATCAATCAGCAATTACAAGAAAAGATAACTTTAGCAGGTCTTCAGGTAAGCGCATCGTGGGTTAACGAATTAAAGCGTGCTATCAAGATAGAAACCAAAACCAAATTCGTCTATTCAGATGACAACGGCAACTATGGTATTGCATATATCATTGTAGAGGACGGAATGAGCGGTACGGGAAGCAGTTGGGCACAGGCCAACAATCTTAGCAACAACCCGAATTATTCTTCATCTTTTCCTTTCTGGTATAATTCTCCCTCAAAAGTTATAAATGTCAAATACAATCATGTTGCCGTAGCATGTTGGAGTATCGAGAAAGGTTTTAACAAATCTATCAATTCTACCATTAAAGCGGGAGAAACCCAGACACACAACTACAATGTCAGCATTAGTTCCAACACTCTTATTCAGAATAAGGAAAACCTGAAAGTTATCGCCTTACTTATAGATCGTTCTACCGGTCACATCGTTAACGCTGCTCAAACAACTATTCAGGACTCTCCTACTGGTTTGAACGAAGAAATAAGCGTGAAGGATGAGAAATTGACTGGCGACGTCTATGATCTGTCCGGAAGGAAGGTTAACTCTCAATTACAAAAAGGCATATACATAGTAAACGGGAAGAAAATCATGGTGAAATAATGTCAGAATGGCGCGGAAAACGCCATTTTGACTGATAATGAACAAGTTGCACAGGGTTTGTTGTATCTGTATCAGAAAATAACATAAAAACGAAAGGAGGACATTATGATGACACAGAACAACCAAAACAGCTTCTTGCAACAGTTTGCACGTAACCTTGTTGACGAGGCGCGTGCCGGCAAGCTGGATCCTGTTATCGGCAGAGACGAGGAGATTAGACGTGTGTTACAAATCCTCTCTCGTCGTACCAAAAATAACCCTATCCTGATAGGTGAACCTGGTACGGGTAAGACTGCCATTGTGGAGGGTCTTGCACACCGTATTCTGAGAGGTGATGTGCCCGAGAATCTAAAAGAGAAGCAACTATACAGTTTGGATATGGGTGCTTTGGTAGCCGGAGCCAAATATAAAGGTGAATTTGAGGAACGTCTGAAAGGCGTAGTAAACGAAGTGGTTCAGAGCGAGGGTAACATTATTCTATTTATAGATGAGATTCACACCCTAGTAGGTGCCGGTAAAAGTGAGGGTGCTATGGATGCAGCCAACATTCTGAAGCCCGCCCTAGCCCGTGGCGAATTGCGTAGCATCGGTGCAACCACACTGGACGAGTACCAAAAGTACTTTGAGGTGGACAAAGCCCTAGAGCGTCGTTTCCAGACAGTAATGGTGGATGAACCTGACAGACTGGCGAGCATCAGCATTCTGCGTGGTCTGAAGGAACGTTACGAGAACCATCACCATGTACGTATTCAGGACGACGCCATCATTGCCGCCGTAGAACTCTCTACTCGTTATATTACAGAACGTTTCCTGCCCGATAAGGCTATCGACCTAATGGATGAGGCAGCAGCCAAACTGCGTATGGAACGTGACTCTGTTCCTGAAGAGTTGGATGAAATAAGCCGTCGTCTGAAACAATTGGAGATAGAGCGCGAAGCTATCAAACGCGAGGGAGACCAACCAAAGTTGGAAGCGCTAAACAAGGAAATCAGCGAACTGCAAGAACAAGAATCGCATTTCAAGAACAAATGGCAAGGCGAAAAGAACCTTCTGAACCATATTCAGCAGAACAAGCAACAGATAGAGAGTCTGAAGTTCGAGGCTGAAAGAGCAGAACGCGAAGGCAACTATGCCAAGGTAGCTGAGATACGATATGGTAAGCTGCAACAACTGGAGAAAGATATTGAGGCTACACAGCAGCAGCTGAAAGAGGCTCAGGGCACGGAAGCAATGCTGAAGGAGGAGGTCACTGCAGATGATATTGCTGATGTAGTAAGCCGTTGGACTGGTATCCCCGTTAGGAAGATGATGCAGAGCGAGCGTGAGAAGCTACTGCATCTGGAGGAAGAACTGCACAAACGTGTGATTGGTCAGGATGAGGCCATACAGGCTGTAAGCGATGCCGTAAGACGTAGCCGTGCAGGTATGCAAGACCCCAAACGTCCTATTGGCTCTTTCATCTTCTTAGGTACCACAGGTGTAGGTAAAACAGAACTGGCGAAAGCGCTGGCGGACTATCTGTTCAACGATGAAAGCATGATGACGCGTATAGATATGAGTGAATATCAGGAGAAGTTCAGCGTGACGCGTCTGATAGGTGCCCCTCCAGGATATGTAGGCTATGACGAAGGTGGTCAGTTGACGGAGGCTGTCAGGAGAAAGCCATATCAGGTAGTGCTCTTTGACGAGATTGAGAAAGCACATCCTGATGTCTTCAATACGCTGTTACAGGTATTGGACGATGGTAGGCTGACGGACTCTAAGGGTCGTACAGTGAACTTCAAGAACACCATCATCATTATGACCAGCAATCTGGGTAGCCAACTCTTTGCCAACGCTCCAACGGAGAAACTGGAGGAGACCAAGCAGGAGGTGCTGCAGTTGCTCCGCCAGACCATAAGGCCTGAGTTCCTGAACCGTATAGATGAAACCATCGTCTTCCATCCGCTTACACAGGGCGAGATTAAGCAGGTGGTTCGTCTGCAGATTAACGGCATTGCCAAGATGCTGGAGCAGAACAACGTGAAACTGAAGGTGACGGAGCCAGCCATAGAGTTGCTGGCAAGAGAGGGTTACGACCCCGACTTCGGTGCCCGTCCTGTAAAGCGTGCCATACAGCGGTTGCTGCTGAACGACCTAAGCAAGGCTATGCTGGGAGGCACATTGCAACAGAACGTACCCATAGAGGTGGATGTGGAAGATAATCATCTGACTTTCCGTAATGCTATGGGATAAAACATACCGAATGCTGAAGAAATATGCAATACACTACCCCACTCTGCTAAGACTAGGAATACCCATTATGATAGGCCAAATCGGTACTATCATAATGGGTATTATGGATACTGTGATGATTGGCCGGTACGGCACAGGGGAATTAGCTGCTGCGGGATTTGTAAATGCCATCATCGGACTAGTTGCAATATCGGCATTGGGTTTTTCCTACGGACTGACGCCTGTGGTGGGCTCCTTATTGGGAAAAGGTGAGAAGCAAAGCATTGCCCAGAAACTTAAGAACAGCCTGATGGCCAACAACATACTGGCCATTACAATGATGGCCGTGTTGGGAATGCTATACATGAATCTACACCGTCTAGGGCTACCTGAATATTTGTTACCGCTAATGCGTCCCTACCTGATTACACATATACTAAGCCTCATCCCGATGATGGCTTTTAATGCATTTAAACAGTTCTCTGACGGCATACAGGATACACGTATGCCTATGTGGATTCTTCTGGGCTGCAATGTACTGAATGTAATGGGCAACTGGCTACTGATATACGGAATAGGCCCATTCCCCGAGATGGGGTTGACGGGAGCAGGACTGGCTACACTAATAAGCCGATTTGCCATGTGGGTGACTTTTGCCTGCATCTTTCATTTTACAAACAGATATAAAACATACAGCAAGGATTTTCTAAAAGCTCATGTGTGCAAAGAAGATTTGAGACAGATGTTCCGTATAGGATTTCCTGTAATGTTACAGATGGGTATGGAAACGGCCAGTTTCAGCCTAAGCGCTTTTTATGTGGGTTGGCTGGGAACCACAGCAATGGCTGCCCATCAGATAATGCTTACCATAGCGCAACTCTGCTACATGTTATATTATGGTATGAGTGCGGCCGTAGCCGTTCAGGTAAGCTATTACAGAGGGGCGGGAATATTACGCGAGACGCGGCATGTAGCCTTTGCTGGGTTACATCTGAATTTGCTGTTGGGCTTACTGACAGCTGTACCCATATTCTTGCTTAGACATGAAGTAGGATTATGGTTTACCGACAGTGCAGAAGTAGCAGCCCTGGTGGCTGTCGTAGTAATTCCGCTATGCCTCTACCAGTTCGGGGATGCGTTACAATGTACCTATTGTAATGCATTACGTGGCATGGAGGATGTGAACATACTCATTCGTATTGCCTTTATAGCTTACTTTATAGTCTCATTACCGCTGGGCTATTTGTTTGGATTTACAATGCGCGGCGGTCTATGGGGGATATGGATGGCTTTCCCCTTCGGGCTGACAACAGCGGGCATTTTATATTTGTATAGGTTTCTGAAAAGATGAAAATAGTTGCGAAAATACATACCGATTTTAAAACAAAATTCGGTGTACCGCGTCAAAGTGGACTGATAAAAGGTCTGAAGGGACGTATTGTCTTTGAGCCAGAATATCGCAATGTAGAGGCACTGCGAGGACTGGAAGGTTTCTCACACATATGGCTACTATGGGATTTCTCCGAGGCTCATAGAGAGGGAGAAAACTGGAGCCCAACGGTCCGTCCACCTCGTCTGGGTGGCAACCAACGTATGGGAGTTTGGGCGACAAGAAGTCCGTTCCGTCCCAATAACATAGGATTGTCATCCGTTCGTATTACAAAGATAGACTTACATACACCTGAGGGTCCCGTGATAGAAGTCGAGGGAGCTGATCTTATGGATGGCACACCGATTCTGGACATTAAGCCTTACCTACCCTTTACAGATTCACACCCTGATGCCAAAGGCGGTTTTGCTCAGGAACAGAACGAAAAGACGGAACCACTGAAAGTAGTGATTCCGCCTGATATTGAAGGTATGTTTGATTCAGAAAGACTGAAGGGCTTACATGGTGTATTGGCTGCCGATCCTCGTCCTCATTATCAGCAAGACCCAGAGCGAACATATGCTCTAGAATTTGCTGGATGCGAAATAAAATTCCGTGTTCAAAATGGAATTGTACTTGTTACCGAAGCTAAACGGATTTAAAGACTCATCAAATAAGCCTTGAATGAGGCAAAATCCTTTGACATAGAAACACTCTGCTTCTCACCTTTCATGAAGGCTTGCAGACGAGCAGGTATCTCTATATCGGTACCGCATATATCGTCAACAACCTGTTTGAACTTAGCTGGGTGAGCTGTTTCCAAGAAGAAGCCAACCTCACCTTCTCGCAATCCTTCCTGCAAAGCTCGGTATCCGCATGCTCCATGAGGATCAAGTTGATAACCCGTCTCCGCAAGGCATCCGCGCATGGTCTGAGCAATCTCCTCATCGGTATATGTCGCACCAGAGATATCTGCACAAATAGCAGCATGGCTATGATGATAAAGGTCGAAAATGCGCGCAAAATTGCTAGGGTCTCCCACATCCATAGCATTAGCAATGGTTTGCACACTTCTCTTTGGATAATACGAGCCTGTCTGCAAGTAATAATAAAACACATCATTTTCATTATTAGCTGCAATGAATCTGTTTATAGGCAATCCCATCCGCTTTCCAAAAAGCGCAGAACAGATATTGCCAAAGTTGCCACTGGGTACACAGGCAACTACATTATCTGCAAGTCCTAACTTCTTGAGTTGTGCGTACGCATAAAAGTAATAGAAACTCTGAGGCAAGAAACGGGCTACATTGATACTATTGGCTGAAGTGAGCAACATGTGCTCATTCAAATCCTTATCTATGAAGGCACTCTTAACCAATGCCTGACAATCATCAAAAACGCCATCCACCTCGATTGCAGTAATATTCTGCCCCAATGTAGTAAACTGACACTCTTGAATAGGGCTTACCTTACCCTTGGGGTATAATACGTAAACGTGAATACCTTCAACACCAAGGAATCCGTTGGCTACGGCAGAACCGGTATCGCCACTAGTTGCAACAAGGACATTAACTTCCTTAAGGTCCTTAGAGTCCTTAAGGTCCCTAATGAAGTACTGCAATAGGCGGGCCATAAAGCGGGCACCTACATCCTTAAAGGCTAAAGTGGGGCCATGAAAGAGTTCCAAACTAAAAATATTATCCTTAACCCTAACGGCAGGAACATCAAAGGAGAGGGTATCATAAACTATTTTGCGCAGTGCATCAGCTTCAACATCTTCGCCAAAGAAACAGTCGGCTACCTGATAGGCTATCTCCTGAAAAGACAGGTTCTGGATATTGCCAAAAAAAGACTGCGGAAGTGGTTTGATACTCTGGGGCATATAAAGCCCTTTATCTTCTGCCAATCCCTTTACAACAGCTTTCTGAAGAGTTGCAAGGGGTGCTTTCCCATTTGTACTGTAGTATTTCATATTCTCATAAATTCTTTGATAAAGGCATCGCCTTCTATTGTTCCATATGCACCTTGGCATGCTGCACGCTCACTGAATACCTGGACGTTATCAGGCCTGATACCCGGATAATAAATGCTAAAAGGAATGGGGTCTGCAGTATGAGTACGGAGGGCAATAGGAGTTGGGTGGTCGGGCAATATAGCTACGGAAACATCATCATCAAGAGTAGGAAGTGCCTCAAGAATGGGACGAACCAATCGGTTATCCAAATTCTCAATAGTCTTCAGTTTGAGTTTCAGGTCACCATCATGACCGGCCTCATCGCTAGCTTCCACATGTACATATACAAAATCGTCTCCTTCGCGCAAAGCTTGGATAGCCGCCTCTGCTTTACCCTCATAATTTGTATCCCATAGTCCTGTAGCTCCCTTAACATCTATTACACGCAAACCAGCATATTTTCCGATGCCACGAATTAAATCAACAGCTGTTATCACAGAACCTTTACTAATCTTCGGATAGATGGTAGAAAGTGGAGTCATCTTAGGCCTGTATCCCCCACCCCAAGGCCAGATACTGTTGGCAGGATCCATACCTCGTTGCTGACGCTCTATATTTAGCGGATGATTCTTTAGCAATTGTTGACTTTTGATAATAAGAGAAGTCAGCAACTCTGCTGTCTCCTGTGCCTCTGGGATATCAGCACTAAGCATATAGTCACGCCATGGCTTCAGGGGGATATCATGTGGAGGTGTACATTTCAGATATTTGTTTCCGCCTTTGATAACCAATAGATGACGATATTGGACACCTGTATAAAAATGTATGCGCTCGTTTCCTAAACGTTCTTGCAGAAAACGAATAAGCACATCGCCTTCTTCGGTCTCCAGACGTCCACAGGAATGATTTTTCAGCAAATCGCCTTCCAAACAAACAAAATTACAACGCATAGCCAAATCGCCAGGTTCCAGTTCTACACCAATGCTAGCAGCCTCCAAAGGACCACGTCCCTCGTAAACAACATGCTGGTCGTATCCCAATATACTGCTATTGGCAACTTCACTGCCTGGATGAAAGCCATCAGGTATGGTTTTTAAGAGGCCGTTCCTCCCGTGCTGAGCCACCCAATCCATGTGAGGTGTCTCAGCATATTCCAAAAGGGTTTTACTTCCAAGCTGGGGTATAGGCCAATCGGCCATACCATCGCCTAAGATAATAAGATGTTTCATTTGAATGGATAATGGATAATGGGCTTACTAAGCTAGGCTCATGATGTCTGCAAAAACACCTGCTGCGGTAACGCTTGCACCAGCTCCGTATCCCTGAATGAGCATAGGATACTCATTGTAACGTTCTGTGGTAAGGAGTACAATATTATTTGAACCTTCAAGCACGTAGAATGAATGATCCCGACTAAACTCCTGAAGAGAAACGCTGGCTTTTCCATTCTCAAACTTAGCAACGAAACGCCAAACCTTATTCTCCTTTTCGAGAACAGCACGACGAGCCTCGAATTCTGCATCCAACGATGGTAGGTTCTTCCAGAAATCCTCTATACTACCCTCAAAGAAACGCTCAGGAATGAACAATTGGGTTTCTACATCTTCCTGGTTAATCTCATAACCAGCTTCACGAGCTAATATCACCAATTTACGAACAACATCTTTTCCACTGAGATCGATACGTGGATCGGGTTCGCTATAGCCCTCAGCCTTGGCCATCTCTACGGTCTTACTGAAAGGAATGTCCTTGCTAATAGTATTGAATATAAAGTTCAATGTTCCACTTAGAACCGCCTCTATGCGTAGAATCTTATCACCAGAATTGCAGAGGTCGTTAATAGTGCGGATAATAGGCAGTCCTGCACCCACGTTAGCCTCAAAAAGGAATTTAACGCCACGCTTCTGGGCTATATGCTTAAGTTCACTATAGTTAGCATAATCGCTACTAGCAGCTATCTTGTTGGCTGCCACCACATTGATATTATGCGTCAGGAAATCCTTATAAAGTCCCGCAACCTCTTCACTGGCAGTACAATCAACAAACACGCTATTGAAAATATTCATGCCAATCACCTCGTCATGCAAACGCTGGATATTGCTGGGCTCTGCATTCTTTAGGTTTTCACGGAAATTCTCCAAATCCAATCCTTCCCTACGGAACATGGCATTGTGTCCACTGGCAATACCAACCACATTCAGTTTCAGGCGGAGTTCACGTTTCAGCTTTTCTTGCTGCTGATGAATCTGCTCAATTAAACTTCCACCCACGGTTCCTACACCACAAATGAAGATATTAAGCACCTGATACTCACTCAGGAAGAATGAATCGTGAATAACATTCAGCGCCTTACGCAAATAGTTCTGGTTGATGACAAACGAGATATTAGTCTCGCTAGCACCCTGCGCACAAGCAATGACACTGATACCACTGCGTCCCAATGTACCAAACAACTTGCCGGCAATACCTGGGGTATGTTTCATATTCTCACCTACTACAGCTACAGTAGCCAAGCCTTTCTCGGCTATCATGGGGAACATAGCGCCATCCTCTATCTCTTTCTGGAATTCAAGATTGAGGACGCGGCAAGCCTCATCGGCATCTACATCCTGTACGCCAATACTGGTATTATTCTCAGAACTTGCCTGGCTTACCATAAATACACTGATACCATTATCAGCCAAACAGGTAAAGATACGTCGGTTCACACCAATAACACCTACCATAGAAAGACCTGATACAGTAATCAGTGAAGTTCCCTTAATACTACTGATACCCTTGATACTACGCTTGTCATCCTCCACAACATCTTTTATGATAGAACCAGGTGCATCTGGGTTAAAGGTATTCTTGATAAGTATGGGTATATTCTTAATGCAAACGGGATAGATAGTTGGAGGATATACAACCTTGGCACCAAAGTTACAAAGCTCCATAGCCTCAACGTAACTCAACTCGGGAATAACATAGGCAGCTGTAATAACTCGAGGATCAGCAGTCATAAAGCCATCTACATCTGTCCAAATCTCCAACACACTGGCTCCCAAGGCTGCGGCAATAATACTGGCAGTATAGTCACTACCACCACGACCCAAATTGGTTATCTCACCACTTTCTGCGTCTGTACTAATGAATCCACCAACAACACTTATTTTAGGGAGATTCTTCCAATTCTGTTTCACCAGTTTGTTGGTAATCTCCGTTGCCAAACGCTTACGGCCTTGTTTTACTTCTGTTTTGATAAAGTCTCTACTATCAAACCATTCTGCTCCGTTTATTAAGGCGGCAACGATACGGGTACTGATACGCTCACCATAGCTGACAATAGCAGCAGAGGTCTTGGGACTTAAGTCCTTGATAAGATAAACACCTTGATAGATGCTCTTTAGTTCCTCAAGGCTTTCCTTTACAACAGTCATCAGTGTATCACGTTCCTTTCCTGCAGGAATAACAGCATTAATCATGTCCTCATGACGTGCTACAATCTCCTTGAAACTATCCTGATAGGAAACGTCACCTTCGACAGCCAACTGACTGGTCTTAATAAGTTTGTCGGTAATTCCACCCAGAGCACTGACAACTACAATCACAGGCTCGGTCTGGCCCTCTACAATCTTTTTTACGTTAAGAATACTTTCTACAGAACCTACGGATGTTCCGCCAAATTTAAGTACTTTCATCCCTTTGCTAACTAATCTTGTACAAAACAAGTGCAAAAGTAATAATATTTTTCTGATAATCACCCGAAAAAAGAGAAATAATTTATACTTTTGCTATACATTATTGACGTATGACACGCGAACTCAATCTCAGAATACTGCCTCAAGAGGCATACAACGAACAAAGTATCATAGCTTATCTTCAACAAAAAGAGGGTATAAAAGCTCAGGCCATAAGAGTATTAAAACGTAGCATTGATGCACGACAGCGAACCATTTATGTAAATCTGACAGTAAGGATTTACATAAACGAGGAGCCAGAGGAGTTATTCTATACCCCCATAGCATATCATGATGTAAGCGATGCACCAGAGGTTGTTGTAGTAGGAGCTGGCCCCGGCGGACTTTTTGCAGCTTTAAGACTAATAGAATTGGGGCTACGTCCTATTGTCATTGAGCGCGGAAAAGATGTTCGCGAAAGGAAGAAAGACCTTGCACGTATACGTCCTGAACAACGGGTGGATTCTGAAAGCAACTACTCCTTTGGCGAAGGTGGAGCTGGTGCCTATAGCGACGGAAAGCTATACACTCGCAGCAAAAAACGTGGCAACAGCGAACGTATTCTGAATATCTTTGTACAACATGGGGCAAGTCCTAACATCTTGGTAGATGCTCATCCACATATCGGAACAGACCGGCTGCCACGTGTCATTGAGAACATGCGCAATACCATCCTGAAGTGTGGTGGAGAAGTGCATTTTCAAACCAAAATGACGGGCCTCATCATCAAAGGAAACAAGATTGTAGGCGTAGAAGCCATTGATAATTCAAGATCAGATAACAACTCTCAACTCTCAACCCTAAACTCTCAACTGATAAAAGGTCCTGTAATCCTGGCCACAGGTCATTCTGCACGCGATGTTTATCGTTGGTTATACAACAATAACATAGAGATTGAAGCTAAAGGAATTGCCGTTGGTGTACGTTTAGAACATCCCTCCATATTGATAGATCAAATTCAATATCACAACAAGCAGGGACGCGGGAAATGGCTTCCCGCCGCAGAATACAGCCTTGTCCAACAAGTTGAGAACCATGGTGTCTACAGCTTCTGTATGTGCCCAGGTGGATTTGTTGTTCCTGCAGCAAGCGGTCCGGAACAGATTGTAGTTAACGGAATGAGCCCCAGCAACCGAGGAGGGAAATGGAGCAACAGCGGAATGGTTGTAGAAATCAGGCCGGAAGATATCGAATCCCTTTCCAATTCCCCAAAAGAGGAAAACATGAAAGATCCACTCGCTGTTATGCACTTTCAGGAGGAACTGGAGAGACAATGCTGGTTACAGGGAAATCAGAAGCAAACGGCACCCGCACAACGTATGGCCGACTTTGTAAACGGACGTTTATCTGCTGATCTTAACCCATCTTCCTACGCGCCTGGCCTATTAGCAAGCCCGCTTCACTTCTGGATGCCTAAATTTGTAAGCAGTAGATTAAGAGAGGCCTTTAAGATGTGGGGGAAACAAAAACATGGCTTCCTAACCAACGAGGCAACGGTTATAGGTGTAGAGACACGTACCAGCAGCCCAGTACGCATTATCCGCAATGCCGAAACACTACAACACGTAAAAATAGCCGGCCTCTTCCCTTGTGGAGAAGGAGCCGGCTATGCAGGTGGTATCGTCAGTGCCGGAGTAGATGGAGAACGCTGCGCTGAAGCTTGCGCCATCTACCTAGGCCTAAAAAACTGAGATTATTTCACTAAAACCTTTTTGCCGTCTATAACAAATACTGCACCATTTTTACAGTGTGTAATCTTACGTCCGGTAAGGTCATAAGCACCATCTGTATTTCTATTCGTTGCAGCTACACCAGTTATAGCTGTGGGGTCTTCTACTGTTATAGCGGTCACATCTTCTGCAGGATAAGAGGTAGCATCTGCCTCAACAAAAAGAATCTTATCTACACTGATGGTACTAGGATTACCCTTTACAGTAAAAGACATTAGACTGCCATTCTGACTCTTGAAAGAAGTGCTGGCTGTGCTATATCCAATAATACGATACTTGCCCTTTGGGGTACCCAACATCAAATTATGATTACACAACAAGGTATCACAAGTCAAACTTGACTCAGGAACATCAGCCTCACCCTCCAGCGCAATATCCATCTGAAAAGCGGTGAAATCCAAATTATTATTCTCCAAACAGACATTAAATTTCCATGTACTATCATTAACCATAAACATAGACACAGAAACCTCATAAGCGCTGGCTACCTGAACCATCAGGAGCATCAAGCAAGAACTCAATATTTTCTTCATTTCAAGTATAGATTTATTTCTTTTGGTTGCAAATATACATACTTCCTTTATAATTGCCAAAAAATTACATTGGTATTTTAGTAAAATTAAAACTACCCAAACAATTCTCGGACTGCCTCTGAAACTCTACGCACAGGAACAATTTCTATTTTGTACCCTCCAGAGTTAATTCCTTTCATATTATAAGAGGGAATAAGAATTCTTTGGAATCCCAACTTTTGCGCCTCGGCAATACGCTGTTCAATACGAGAAACAGGACGAATCTCCCCACTCAGTCCAACCTCACCGGTTACACAAACATCTGTATCAATTGGCATATCTCCGTTGCTGCTAAGAACAGCAGCTATCACCGCCAAATCCAGTGCCGGGTCTGTTACACGCAATCCGCCTGCAATATTTAAAAAGACATCTTTAGCCGCCAACTTAAACCCCACCCGTTTTTCCAAAACAGCTAAAAGCATATTCAGCCGTCGACCATCATAACCGGTAGTGCTACGCTGTGCCGTTCCGTAGGCAGCAGTACTGACCAATGCCTGCGTTTCTATCATAAACGGGCGCACACCCTCTATGGCGCAAGCGATAGCAATACCCGAGAGCCCTTCTCGATCATCCGTCAGCAATAGTTCGCTGGGATTACAAACCTGACGGAGTCCGTCGTGCTTCATTTCATAGATACCCAATTCGCTGGTACTCCCAAAACGATTCTTTATACTACGGAGAATTCGATACACATAATGCTGGCCACCCTCGAACTGCAAAACCGCGTCTACAATATGTTCCAAAACCTTGGGCCCCGCTAGAGTCCCCTCTTTAGTGATATGACCAATAAGGATGATGCTCACTCCCCCTCCCTTTGCATACTTAAGTAAACTTGCAGCACATTCTCTTATCTGACTGAGACTACCTGGGCTACTTTCTATAGTTTCAGTCTGAATGGTCTGAATAGAGTCAATAACAACCAAATCAGGTTTTGTCTGCTCTATCTGTGTATAAATACGTTCGAGAGATGTTTCTGTGAGAATAAGTAAACCATTATCTTCCGACTTGGCATCAGCCTCCAATAATCTGTCTGCTCTTAACTTTATCTGTCTGGCACTTTCCTCCCCGCTCACATACAACACTTTCTTATTCGTAAGACGTAAAACAGTCTGTAATATTAGTGTACTCTTCCCTATACCGGGCTCTCCTCCCAACAAAACCAAACTGCCTGGCACTAAACCGCCTCCCAAGACGCGATTCAGTTCTGCATCCCCCATATCAATACGAGGTTCTGAGGCAGCAACAATGTTATGTACAGCTATAGGAGTCCCGTCCTCACTTTCACTTCGGGGGTGTGTCTTTAAAGAAGCAGATGGTGATGCCGGCATGCGGATTTCCTTCATAGAATTCCACTTTCCACAGGAGGGACATTTACCAACCCACTTTACGCTCTCCTGTCCGCAATAATCGCAAACGTATAAAGTCTTATCTTTTGCCATAACCGTTTACTTCAGTTTTTTCCAATAAACGGTTTTACCTATGAACGCGACAGACCCTCTTACAGCCAAAGTCTTTTCGTCCTTAAAACTTAAGGTCACGGCAAAAAACTTTCCTCTGGTTGGATCATAAATCTTACCTTCTCCCCATGTATCCTTACCATCAAACTTAACTTTATCGATAAGAACAATCTTGTCATTCGTAACGTTTCTCTTGGCAGGATCAGGATTCTTAACATCCCGCCTCAACGTACCATCTTCCATCTTTAGGTTAGAGACCCACACACATTGAGCTCTGTAACCATCTGCATGTTTGTATATTTTTATTCTTGAATCAATACCATCATGAATACACTGGTACTCACCAATAATCTTATCACCCTGAGCAAATGTATTGCACAGACAAGCAAAAAAAAACGCGATGATTACAAAAAAAACTCTCATCATAATAATACTTTTTGGTGTCGCAAAGGTAGGAAGTTTAAAATAAAAAAACAAGTGTATTTATATATATTTAGGAAATATAATAACTTTTTTGTACCTTTGCAATATCAACATAAAAAGTTGGACTAAAATACAAACAACGTATAACTGCCCCCATGAAAATTCCATCATTATTTAAGGAATATATTTGGCTGATTGAGACAATACATCAAGCAGGAAAGATTTCATTTTCGGAACTAAATGAGAAATGGCGGCGTAGAGAAGATAGCGGTGGGGTGAACTTTTCACGCACCACATTCAACCGCCACAGGGATGCCATATTGGACATGTTTGGCATTATCATCGAATGCGATCTGCACGACGGTTATCGGTATTTCATTTACAACAAAGAGGCGCTATGCAACAACAGTGTTGCCAACTGGCTGTTTTCCACGTTAAGCGTAGGTAACATACTGGACGAAAACATTGGATTACAAAAACGCATCCTACTGGAAAGCATTCCTTCTGGTGGAATATGTTTAAAAAGGATCATAAAGGCAATGCGCGAAGGACGGAAGATTTTGATACAATACCAAAAATACAGTTCTGCAACTACAAAAACCTACACAGCCGAACCATACTGCGTTAAATTATTCAAGCGGCGCTGGTATGTTCTGATTAAGACAGATCATTTGGCCATTTTCTCTCTTGACCGCATAATAGATATCGAGATAACGCAGGAGAAATTTACAATTGATGCCGATTTTGACGCTGAAAAATATTTTGCAGAGAGTTTTGGAATAATGGTGGATAGAAACACAGAATCTACAAGAATTATTCTCAGGGCTTACGGTATGGAGAAATACTACCTAAGGGATCTACCGCTTCATCCATCGCAACGCGAGATAACCGCCAATGAAGAATATGCCGATTTTGAAATTAGGCTCCGCCCCACGTCAGATTTTAAAGCTCATATACTCTCCAGGGGCGAATGGCTACAGGTTCTCGAACCTCAATGGCTAGCCACAGACATACAAAATTGGCTTCAGGCAGCTATAAGTAAATATAAATCTTAACGGCTCTGCCGATAGCCTAAACGGGCAAAAAAAAGAGATTCAATATCATCACTGACCTTGAATCCCACCTTAAAATCTAATACCATGAAAAACACTTTTTGCTATGTAGCGGTGCGTACGAGGCTCGAACTCGTGACCCCATGCGTGACAGGCATGTATTCTAACCAGACTGAACTAACGCACCAATTTCTTTTTTGCAGACGCAAAGTTACACGTTTTTACTTAATATCGCAAACTTTTGGGCATTTTTTTGTCTCGTTAAACAAAAATAACAATTAAGACATAAGGGAGATAAAACAAAAAGGACAAAAAAAAGATTCAATATCATCACTGACCTTGAATCTCACCTTAAAAATCTAATACCATGAAAAACACTTTTTGCTATGTGAGCGGTGCGTACGGGACTCGAACCCGTGACCCCATGCGTGACAGGCATGTATTCTAACCAGCTGAACTAACGCACCAATAAAAAAGAGCGGAAAACGAGACTCGAACTCGCGACCCCAACCTTGGCAAGGTTGTGCTCTACCAACTGAGCTATTTCCGCAAACCTTACATTGTGGGCAGGGACAGATTCGAACTGCCGAAGCCGTGAGGCAACAGATTTACAGTCTGCCCGTTTTAACCACTTACCTACCTACCCGTCCACTGACCTCTGTCAGGAGGTGACTCCTGCAGGATTCAAACCTGCAACCTTTTGATCCGTAGTCAAATGCTCTATTCAGTTGAGCTAAGGAGCCATGTAAAGTATTGTGGGCGTTGACGGATTCGAACCGCCGACCCTCTGCTTGTAAGGCAGATGCTCTGAACCAGCTGAGCTAAACGCCCTTGCTTCTTCGAAAGGTCTTTAAAACCGCTCTCGGCATAACCATTTCCGAATTGCGAGTGCAAAGGTACACCTTTTTTCTTTACCCGCCAAGCATTTCCGTCTTTTTTTGAAAAAAAAGTTTTCACATCCCCTCCCATACATTATATAATATATAAAGAGGGGACGTACATATGTACAATTAGATGCTAAGCAAGGCTAATACATCTATCAACTCCTTCTTCACAGGCTTGTCACTTTTAATCGCATTACTGAAGGGTACATAAACCACCTCGTCATTCTTAATGCCTATCATTACGTTACGCTGTCCTTCTTGTATTGCATGAATAGCTCCAACGCCCAAGCGACTTGCCAAAATACGGTCACCTGCACTTGGGCTTCCACCTCGTTGTAAATGTCCTAAGATGGAAACTCGCACATCATACTCAGGATACTCCTTCTTTACCCGCTCTGCATAGTACATTGCACCACACTTAGGGCTTTCACTAACAAGTACAATACTACTGGACTTACTTTTACGAATACCACGACCAATGAACTTCTCCAACTGATCTGCGCCAGTACTATCTTCTGGAATGATGGCAGCTTCTGCTCCAGCAGCGATAGCGCTATTCTGAGCAAGAAAACCGGCATCACGCCCCATCACTTCCACGAAGAAGATTCGCTCATGACTGGTGGCTGTATCACGGATCTTATCTACACATTCCATAATAGTATTAAGCGTAGTATCATAACCTATGGTACTATCCGTTCCGTTCAAATCATTATCTATGGTTCCAGGCAAACCAATGCAAGGAACATCAAACTCTTGGGCAAAGATACGAGCACCAGTCAAAGAACCATTACCACCTATAACAATAAGAGCATCTATACCACGCTTTTGCATGTTATCATATGCCTTCTGACGACCTTCCGGCGTTTCAAAATCCTTACTACGAGCTGTTTTCAGGATGGTACCACCACGCTGAATAATATTGCTCACATCTTCGGTGGAAAACTCTCTTATATCATCATTTATAAGACCTTCATAACCTCTGAAAATACCCATTATCCTGAATCCATTAGCTATACCTGCACGAGTAACCGCACGGACAGCAGCATTCATACCAGGAGCATCGCCTCCACTGGTAAGAATTCCAATACAATTAATCTTTCTCATTATTATGTTATCTGAATTTCCAAACTTTTTCCGCGGCAAAGATACGAATAAGTAAGCGAAAAGCCAAATTTATTTGAGTTTTTCCTAAAGGAAGTACTTTCAAAAAAAAATCAAAAGTGCAAACAAGAGAGAGCAACATAAAAACAAAAAAAAGATTAAATTTTCAGAACATTTATTGTAAAACGGATTTTTTATCGTACCTTTGCATCAACAATCGCTACAAACATGCTTGATTCGCTTTTCAATCATATATTCCTTAAATGTTGGGCAGGAAAGAAAAAAGCCGGTCCAAACAAAGAAATCCTTATAACAAGGAAATACGACACTTTTGGTGACATGGTATACGACATCACCTGGTCACTTAAGTACATTCACGACAATGGACAAGTTTCACACTCTATTAATATTCCCGAAAGGGCCAACAAGTGGGATCTGAGAAAAACCATAAAGAAAATCGAGAAAAATGTAATCCCTGACAAAATTGCGGAACTGATAGAAGTGCACAAAAGCTAGAATTTTGTTAAATAACATTAAAAATACATATATAATAAGGTTAAAAGAGTGACACAAAGGTGTTGCTCTTTCTTTTTTTTGTACCTTTGTGCCCGCGTTTATTAACTTTAGTATTAACATTTAATTAATCTGTATGGCAGATTTGAAAAACGTTGCACCTCTGGAAGACTTCGATTGGGAAGCATACGCCAATGGTGACAGCAAAGCAGAAACAAGCCGCGAGGCTCAAGAGGAGGCCTATAATGGTTCTCTTAACAAGGTAAATGACCACGACGTAGTTGATGGAACTGTAATCGCTATGAACAAGCGTGAGGTTGTAGTTAACATCGGCTTCAAGAGCGATGGTATCATACCTGCAAGCGAATTCCGCTACAACCCCGACCTGAAGGTTGGTGACACCGTAGAGGTTTACATCGAGAATCAGGAAGACAAGAAGGGTCAGTTGATTCTTTCTCACAAGAA
>JAIKYE010000088.1 GCA_024683455.1 Bacteroidaceae bacterium | reverse complement strand
TTTGACATCGTACTCGCCAAGCGCAACAACCCAAAAGGCAAGTGGAACAAGGCAGTTACAGCACTCCCCCAAGGTTCTCACTCCCCCAAAGGGGGAGCCGGAGGGGGCCTGAGCGGGGAGGGGGCTTCAGGAGCACGTGCCCTAAAGGACTTTGCCCTACCCATGATTCTATGCAATGTAGCATTAGAGATTGAGGATCTACTGGAGCCTAAGTTCTTGCAGGAGACTATCGACATTTGCCTGCACGAGGTGCTTGACGTCTTCTATCGTCCCGAACTGGACCTGATAGTAGAGAACGTGAGCAAGGACGGTCAGTTGGTAGATTGTCACGAGGGACGTGTCCTCAATCCCGGTCATGCCATAGAAGCCATGTGGTTCATTATGGACCTTGGCAAACGCTTAGGACGTCAGGACCTTATCGACAAGGCAGTCCACATTGCCCTTCGCGAGGCAGAGTACGGCTGGGACAAGGAATACGGAGGTATCTTCTACTTCATGGACCGACTGGGACGCCCCCTGCAGCAGTTGGAGTGGGACCAGAAACTCTGGTGGGTTCACATCGAGACCCTCATCACCATGATAAAGGGCTATGAGTTGACGGGCAGGCAGGAATGTCTGGATTGGTTCATGCGCGTCCACGAATATGTCTGGAGTCACTTTATGGACCCAGAGTATCCCGAATGGTTCGGTTATCTGAACCGTAGAGGCGAGGTGCTACTCACCCTCAAAGGCGGCAAATGGAAGGGATGTTTCCATGTTCCCCGCGGTCTGATGCAAGTATATCAGACCTTAGAGAGAATAGCCGCAAAATCGTCTCAGTAAAGACACCCTTTTTCTTTGGGCGTATTAGATGCACGTCGCATAAGCCATCATGTTAAGGGCCTGACATTGTGCACCGGTTAGCTTTCGTCTGTCGTTATGATGTTCCCATGGAGAAAGAAGGAGTAGTCTGCCTTCTGCACAAGCATCAAACATCTCACCATTAGGTTTAGATAGTGGGGTAAATCCGTTCTCCTGAAGAACGATAAGCCGCATACCTGCATTGAAAGCAGCACGCATAACCGCCTTTTCGCCTGGTGAAATAGCAGGAGAAACCAAAACCGCGCCCTCGTGAGCTGCAGAAAGATAGCGAGTGATATCTGCTTCTATCTGTTCTTGCGTTGAACGACGTGAAATACGTACCTGCATTCGTCTGGCAGCGTTAAGCAGGTTCAGATTTCCGATGGCAGAGAATGTATAACCTGCGCGAACAACACCAAAATGAGGTGTCAGCCATTCTCTGTGTTCCCTTTTCATGAGTAAACGACGAGGGTTGTCTGCCAGATAATTAAGCCAGCGCTCCAGTTGTCCTTCCCTAAGTAATAGCTTATCATTATATCCGCTCTCAAATAGCAATCCATGTTCGCGGTCATAGGCTTCACGTGGCGGACGTTTCCGCAGAGGGGCATTCGGCATGGTTTGCTCTGTATTTTGTACTGGGGCTTGTTGGGTGGCTTGTGGCATTGCCACATCTAACCCAACCGGGGAAGGCTCCTTGCCAAGGATAAGCTCTCGGTAATCCTTGTTGCAGCCACTCTTAAAACCAGAAATTATTTGGCCAAGATGTTGCTGCATCTGAGTTGTTACAAACAGAATGCCGTGAAGATGGTCCGGCATCATCTGAAGGGCTATCACCTCAATCTCTTCATATCTTTTTTGAATGGACAGAAAATTATCTCTGACTCGTTCGCCTAATGGGGTAAGATTAATGTGTGGCGCATCGGCAGAGTCTTTAGGCGCGTCACTATGGCCAACAATTTCTCCGAAAAGGGCGCGACGGTTCTCTGTCACCAGCGTAACCATATACATCTTACGTCCTTTATAGTCATTGCCATCACAACGCCGTTTCATGGATGATTTAATAATATTTCCTAAACGGTTATGGCGAGCATCTGTTTCTTGATCCATTTCATTCAATTTTCACGCAAAGTTACGAATTAATTCCCTTTTTCTCTGCTTAGGAGCAAGATTTTTTCTTCCCTTCTCAGCAGAATATATCTGGCTTTTCCTATAACCGCAGGGTAACCGGGAGGTATTCCAGAGGCAGTTTTAATCGTGAACCATTAACCATGAATCGTGAACCATAACTGTTCCATTTTTCGCAGAAAAACACCCTTTTTCTTTGTACGTATAGGATTCTCAGTTTATCACCATCCTTCAGGCTGCACGATATTCTCCACATCATGCGCCTTTTCGAACAGAGTAGATATTTCCTCCATCCGTAAAGCTGGCATTGTCGTATGAAAGTTCTTTGATGAAGATTAAATTGCCATGTGTAGCGAAAAGTTGGGGCAGGAGAATAAAATATTATACGTTTTATTTGGTTCTGTACCCAACTTTTCATAGATTTGCGATGAAATAATTAGGGTTTATTTCTCTAGGTAAACTTTGATATGATACTGATATTCATGAAGATGATAGCTAAGCTAAGAGAGTCTAAATACTAGCCCCAAGTATAAATGATAATGCTAAGAAATGAGATGAGAAATATGTTTTTGCATATAGTCAACAAAAGGAGTTTGTTAGGATTGGCTACTTTCTTATTACCATTGGTGATTTTTGCACAATCTCAATATGATTATTACGATGATGATGCTGTAGCAGGTGGAGCAGACAGAGTTTTATCTGGGCTAATTATAATATTTGTTATTGTTGCAGCAGCAATAGCACTTTTATTTATTGTGCCTGTCATAGCAAAAGTTTATTATTGGTTTAATCCCGAAGCTGATCCTGAATATAAAAGGGAAGAAGAAGAACAGGGGAACAAATCAACTGACAAAAACAATAAAGGCAAAAATCCATACTGTACATATAGCAATTCGCATAATATTTCATTCTCTGATATTAATATACAAGAATGGTCACGAGAAGTAAGTGATGAAGAAATTGCTAATGGTTTTATAGATAGTTCTGGGGTTGTATATACCAGCGATTTTAAACAATTATTAAAATGCAAAAACGAACATATTAAAGAATACTACATTAAAGCGGAATGCATCGCAATTAGAAGTAATGCTTTTTATCGTTGTTATGAGCTTTCAAAAATTATTTTTCCTAAGGGACTCGGCTACATAGGCGAGGATGCTTTCTACGGTTGTAATATATCTTCATTAGTATTCCCACATGATTTAAAACTTATTGGTGATAGGGCATTTTCAGGCTGCTCAAAACTTTCCTATATTACACTACCAGAAAGTATAGTCAAGATAGGAGAATCCTCTTTCTTTAGAACAGGCATTAGGAATGTCGTATGTAAATCTCCATACTATTCATATGAAAATGGGTGTTTGATAGAGTTGAAAAATAAAACTCTTATTGCATTCTTTTCTGATTCAAATGAAGCTGTAATACCAGATGGTGTAATAACCATTGGAAAACGTTCTTTTTCAGAGTGCCGAAATCTTAATAGAATAATGTTTCCAAAAGGCCTTAAAAAAATAGATGACGAGGCATTCTGCATGTGTAGTAATCTGCAAAGCCTTTATATACCTGAAAGCGTAACGCATATAGGTGATGACGCATTTTCTTGGTGTAGCCTAAAAGACATTGTCCTACCTGCAAATATAAGTTATCTAGGAAATGGCGCGTTTGAATATTGTGAGCATCTTTCTTCAATTGTTCTCCCTGATAGTTTGATTTATATTGGAGACAATGCCTTCAAACGCTGTAAAATGCTATCAAATATTGTATTGCCCTCCAGTTTAAACCATTTAGGTAAATCTGCATTTGCTTTCTGTGAAAACCTATTAAGCGTTACCATCCCCATGACGCTGGCGAATATAGCTCCAGAAACATTTTATAGATGTGAGAATATATCAAATATCATACTGCCGACAGAATTAAAGAAGATTGGAGATAGTGCATTTGAAGGTTGTGTAAAACTCGAATCTGTATCATTGCCGTTAGGCTTGTTGGAAATAGGAGAATGCACGTTTTGCATGTGCTCAAATCTTCAAGACATCGTATTGCCAGAAACTTGCATTAGTATAGGGAAACATGCATTCAGCTTCTGTGCGAATTTAAAAAAAATTTCTTTACCATCTAATATGAAAAGTATTGGGAAAGGAGCATTTGCTGGCACACATATTAGAGAAGCCGTAAGTAATTCGGCCAATTTTAAGATTGAAAATAAGTTTCTAATAGATGTAATTAATAAGAGCTTAATTACATTTTTCTCAGATGATAATGCAAATAGTGTAATGGTGCCTCAGGAAGTTGTACATATTGGACATGACGCCTTTGCCGAATGTGGAAATCTTACTAATGTTGTATTGCCAGAGGGCGTAACAGATATTGAAGAAACTGCTTTTGGATGGTGTAGAAATCTTGAAAAAATTACTATGCCTCATAGCCTAAAACATATAGAAAAAGATGCTTTTGTATGTTGCGGATTATCAGAAGTAACACTTCCAAAGCAAACAGTCGTTGAGGAAGGAGCGTTTATGGAAAACTGCAAGATAATAAGGCAATAGTAGTATAATACATATTTGTATTATACAGTAAAAAATAAAGATGAATAAAATATGATTGTAGTAGAATCTAAGAATAGCAGTATTGAAAGCATTCTGAAGAAATATCCGAATGCCATTATTGCGGATATAACAAGTGATGCTAAGGATGTTTTAGTCCGTTTAAGTCCATCTTTCCCTCATGGAGGAATTCCTGTATCCGATTATGACTATGCTACTGCATATAGTGTAGAAGCTATATGGCAAGGACTGAAAGTGTTTGAGAACGAAGATGTGGATACAAGTATCTTTACAATGAACACAGCAATAGGACTGAAACGTAATTCTCCTAGTCTTGGAAAAATGATTGGGCATCGTGTATGTTCAAATGGAGAGGAAATTTTGAATTATGCTGATGCTCGAAGAAGAATATTTATTTCTCGTTATCGCTGGGTGTTAGACTACAAAGTGCAGGATATCATTAAAAGCCTCCGAAAGGCTAGCGAAACGAAGACAATAGTTCTTCTTGACTTTAATACTAATTGTGATTTAGAGAATTATAAGGAACCCATCTCATGTGCATATCTAGTAAAGGCTTACGCAGAAGGACTATCTCCTTATGAAGATGTCTTTGAAACCGTTGAGATTCATCATTCATACAATGGTCGTAGGGTTATTTCTTGGACAACAGAGGAAAGACGTGTAAAGTCAATACCCCTCTATGAAATGCCGCAACAATTACAATTACCACTAGACTTCTACTAATAAACAAGGGGACAAGGGGCGGTTCCCGGATTCTCTTGGATGATGGAATAACAAGAAAAGATTTTAAGCAATATCATGGAAAAGGAAATATACATTAATAAAGAGAATTATAAAGAGTATGCCAATCTTGATGTGGTGGCATTCTCGTATGCTCATGGTGGTGCTATGGGGGTCGGAGGAGAGATAATCGTAATTACGAAGGATGCGAAAATCTACAGTATGAATTATGTGTTTGGGGATATGAAGATAGAGATGTGTGACGAAGTATGTCCTCCACTGAAAGATTGCATATTTGGTTTGTGGGATGTGGAAAAAACACCAGACGGATGGAAAGGTGTAAGTTTGGGAGCCGGTAATTTCCTTGTGCTCTCAGAACCCCTTTATCATCAGCTAAAGCGACAAATGTTTAAATTGGCACCACATAAACTGTATGGTGTATGGATGGATATGGTACTAAATTGCATAAAACAATCATGAAACACAGATATTTGATTATTTTGGCCCTAACAGCATTATGCATCATAGGGTGTGAGAATGGCAAGAAGAATACAGAGCCAGAATGGGTGACGAGGCTTAATGAAAAGTCTTCCTATATGCGGGGAGATACACTTATTGATACCTATTTCAAATATAACCAGATAATAAACGGATATGAAGTAACTGGCAGATGGAGACCGTTTAATAAGGATTCTGAAATTGGACCGGTATTAATGAACTTCCGTAATATAGAAACGGGGTTTGAGTTCCAATATTTTAATCCAAGATATTGTTCATATGATACTGACAATGTAACATATTCCAAAGGATTCAAAGGCCATCAGAAAGGTGATATCCATTATTTCAACTACACATCACCAGACACTTTAAGTTATCTTCAAGAGAATAATGGTAATTCCCCTGTTGAATATATATCATCGTTTCTATTCATGGATGTTGACTTTGACGGGGAGGATGAGTTTATAGCTTCAGACTATTATACAGGAGAGGTTGGCATTAATTATGAGGTGTATGATATAACGGACAATGGCCTTGTACGGATTGATACTATTTCATGGAAAGGAATAAGACAAAGGATTGATAATTGATTTTCAGATTATGAAATACAAGAATTTGATTATTTTGGTCATTACAGCATTATGCTTCGTAGGGTGTGAGAATGGTAAGAAGAATACAGAAGGGGAAGGCGATTGGTATTCTGGAAGGCCAGATTCATTGCAGTATGATGACTCTGTACAATATACTAACGTAGATACAGTGTACGGACACTTTAGAGGGAAAGGCGTAGATACACTTCTGGTTGAATGCGTAGATAGTACTTCTTGGAGATTGTATAGCCCGAGTGGTAAACTGGCAGCATTAGATGTTAAATATGCTTGGGGGCTTTATATTGTGGACGAAGGTGATTTGGATGGTAATGGGACAGATGAGATAGGTATAAGGCGAGAGCAGGAAATGGGGAACTGGCAAGATTATAATGTATTCACATACCATAATGGTAAATGGTGCTATTTAATGCCATCAACCACTCTATATCATTCGCATTTCTATGGCAATCTGAATCATGGTCAGGATGCAGTAAAGCCTGCCAAGAAAAAAGGATATGTTCAGGTATATTATAGTCTGTGTATAGATAACATTATCCTTTCTGACACTATTGTAAAGGTTAATCCTATTTCTGTTGATGAATGCGATAGTGTTCCTGTTATGGAACTTTATAAGGTATCAGAAGATGAGGAAGAAGAAAATGCCATAGAAACGACAGTAGAGGTTAACGAGAAGGCAGGTAAGGATCTTATTAGATATAAAAATGATGTAGAAAAAGAGTTTCAAAAACTCATCGGATTATCCCCAGAGAATAAAAGCCTCTTCCTGAAGGAAAAGAAACTTTGGGAAAAATATTATGAAGCGGTCAAAACTGTTGCAGGCTATGAAGAAAACCAAGGTAGTTATGCTCTCTATTATTATGATGTTCTTGAACAGGCTATTCGATTAAGACATGAATCAATATATAATATCTTGCTGAATCTTCAGGGAAAGCGTTATAAGTTCTCCAAAAAACGGTTCACGAGGAAAATGGTTGAAGAGTCTTACAAATCATTTAGGGAATCTATTTCTGATGATAATAATCTATATTATCCAAATGATTCTGCTTATATGGCCGAGCATAAAGAAAGTTTGAAAGAAGAAGAAAAATGTTGGAATGAATGGATGGCTTATCGTTCTGTGGTATCATCCAATTTACCTGAGGACATACGTTCTGTTTATGATGGATGTACAAATCTCACTATTAGAGAAAAGTTACGCCAAGTGAAGAACCAAAACCAAGCGCTTGGCGTAACAGGAGATGAACCATGGAATTGTATCTTACCCAAAGATTGCTCAGACAAAGCTCTATTGGAGTATCCTGGTTTCGATAAAGTATGGGCAAAACATTGTAAGAATCTGGATTGGTATCCAACGTTCAAATAGAGAAGTAATATGCTAACGCTGAATTCTCCTCGTATTCAGTACACGTCCCAGCTTATTAATGGAAAATATCTAACTTGATTACACGAGCAACAATCAACCTAAATAATTTATTTCCAAGCTGATTATTCCTAGTCTTGAATATAGCCTATTTTGCGTCTGAAATTATAAATATAAATACATAATAGGCTTACCTTTTGGCAGGCTTATTATTTCTTTGTATCTTCGCAGAAAATATATAGGAATACATGGCAAAAAGGAGAGAGATACGTAACAGCACTGCGGAGTTTCTGATTTTTCAGATTGAAGGAAAGGAAAAAGGTGTTGAGGTCTATTATAAAGATAAAACCATATGGTGTACCCAAAAGGCTATGGGGACGCTGTTCGATTGTTCTACAGACAATGTGGGACTTCATTTAAAGAACATCTTTGCAAGTGGGGAACTCATCAAGGATTCAGTTACCGAGAAAATCTCGGCAACTGCCTCAGATGGGAAAAACTACATGACGCAGTTCTATAATCTTGATGCCATCATTAGTGTTGGCTATCGCGTAAACAGCGTACGTGCCACACAATTCCGACAGTGGGCCACCAGTGTGTTGAGGGAATTCGCTATTCGAGGTTATGTGTTGGATAGAAAACGAATGGAGAACGGCACATTCCTAGATGAGGATTATTTTGAACATCTGTTGGCTGAAATCAGGGAGATTCGTCTCTCTGAACGTCGCTTCTATCAGAAACTAACCGATATTTATTCTACTGCTGTAGATTATAATAGGGATGCTCCTACAACAAGGCTCTTCTTTAAGATGATGCAGAATAAGATGCACTATGCGGTTCATAAACATACGGCGGCAGAACTAATTATGGAACGGGCTGATGCAGAAAAAGAGCACATGGGGCTTACCACTTGGGAGAACGCTCCTGACGGAAAAATCGTAAAGACAGATGTATCTATAGCCAAAAACTACTTGAAAGAGGTGGAACTCGAAGATATGGGGCAGTTGGTGAATGGTGTATTGGAATTGGCAGAGCGTATGGCTAAGCGCCACATACCGATGACTATGGAGGATTGGAGCAAACAGATAGATACCATCTTAGCTGCTGGTAGAAATGAGGTACTACAAACCGCCGGTTCAGTTACTGCTGAAGAGGCAAAGGAACATGCAGAAACGGAATTTGAGAAGTATCGCATTGTGCAAGACCGCCTGTTCCAGAGTGATTTTGACAAATATCTTGATGAATTGCCATTAATAGAAGACTGACCTCAAATACTTTTGCAGCTTATTTGTGATAATTTTCTAACTTGATTTCGAGCAACAATCAGCCTAAATAATTAATTTCCAAGCTGATTAATCCTAGTCTTGAATAAAGCCTATTTTGCGTCTAGGTTTCTGCTTTGGTTCTTTGGATTGCAGAGCAGCTAACGCAGTGCTAATGGCATCAAGTTGGAGACGTGTATCTTCGTTAATTTCGTTCTGGTCGCGTAAGATATCCTCAATATCCAGTTTCAGTTCTTCAAAGTCCTTACGCAGCTGAGCAACATCAGATGCTGTATTGGGTAAAGTGGCTGCCATACGACGAAGTGCTACAAAGGCACGCATAATAGATATGTTAACATCAATGGCAATATCACTATTGAGTATTCCTGATAACATTGCTAGCCCTTGTTCTGTAAACGCAAATGGTAGTTTTCGTGTGCCACCCCAACTTGAAATTCCATTTTGGAATACCAAATCATTCTTCAGTTTTGTAAACTCTTCTTTGTCTAATTGAAACATAAAGTCAGGTGGAAATCTTCTTATATTTCTTTTTACAGCCTTGTTTAGATTACCTGTTGTCACATGATACAACTCTGCTAGATCTCTATCCAGCATCACTCGTTGACCTCGAATTTCATATATTTTGCTTTGTATAATCTGTATCTCGTTCATTACGCTATTTTAATTTTAGGAATGCGAAGATACAACTTTTTTTCATAATAATAGACTGATAGGCGTAATTTCTGCTTACTTTTAGGAACTAAGAGTAAAAATCCTAAACTCAGCCCTATGTGCCCTTTGATTCGTTCCCTATATCTCTATACCCCCTAAGAGATTATCTGAATGAGTCATAGAGATAGTCTGAGCAGGTCATGGAGACTATCTGAATGAGACAAAGGTGACAGGCTAATATAAAACCTTACCGGAAATACTTTCCTATTACAGGAAGCGACTTTAGGGGCAGATCGTGATAAAGGATGTGCCCTACAAAGGCGCATATAAGCGCTGTATTGATGGCAAGGCGTAACACTACGTGCCAATCCTGTGGGACAAACTGCATGATGGTAAAGAACAATGC
>JAIKYE010000081.1 GCA_024683455.1 Bacteroidaceae bacterium | reverse complement strand
CCTTTCGAGGACGGCATGTCGGACGTGAAGTTCCACAACGTGGTGGAGACACGTCCCGAAAGAGCTATACTGGTGGGTCTTATCACACCCAATCAGAATGAGCGCAAGACAAAGGAGTATCTGGATGAACTGGAGTTCCTTGCCGAGACGGCAGGAGCAGAAACCATAAAGCGTTTCACGCAGCGTATGAACGGTCCCAGCAGCGTAACCTATTTAGGTATAGGTAAGTTGCAGGAGATCAGGGCTTACATCGTTGCTGAGGAGGATGCCGAGCGCGAGGTGGATATGGTCATCTTTGATGATGAACTGAGTGCCAAGCAATTACGCAACATAGAGAATGAGCTGAAAGTAAAGGTATTGGACCGCACCAGTCTGATTCTGGATATCTTTGCCATGCGAGCCCAGACGGCCAATGCAAAGACACAGGTTGAGTTGGCACAGTACCGCTATATGCTGCCTCGTTTGCAACGACTCTGGACGCACCTCGAACGTCAGGGTGGTGGTTCCGGAAGCGGAGGAGGAAAAGGTTCTGTGGGACTTCGTGGTCCTGGTGAGACACAGTTGGAGATGGACCGTCGTATCATCCTGAACCGCATGAGCCTGCTCAAGCAGCGTTTGGCTGACATCGACCGACAGAAGACAACCCAGCGCAGCAACCGTGGCCGTATGATTCGTGTAGCACTGGTAGGCTATACCAATGTGGGCAAGAGTACACTGATGAACCTACTCTCCAAGAGCGAGG
Source organism: Bacteroidaceae bacterium (assembly GCA_024683455.1). Lineage (GTDB taxonomy): Bacteria > Bacteroidota > Bacteroidia > Bacteroidales > Bacteroidaceae > Physcousia. The sequence goes on along the minus strand of JAIKYE010000081.1, from coordinate 3,329 downwards.
TATTTGCCGAAAACAAGCTCTTTGCCACACTGGACACCACAGTACGCAAGGTAATCGTAGATAACCTACCCTTCCTGCTCTCAGATACGGTAGGATTCATACGCAAGCTACCCACCGACTTGGTGGATTCCTTCAAGAGTACACTGGATGAGGTACGCGAGGCTGACTTCCTGTTGCACGTAGTAGATATCAGCCATCCCGACTTCGAGGACCAGATAAAGGTGGTGGAGAAGACACTCTCCGACCTTGGCTGCGCCGACAAGCCCTCGATGGTTATCTTCAACAAAATAGATGCCTATACGTGGGAGGAGAAAGATCCTGACGACCTGACTCCAGCTACGGCAAAGAATGTTTCACTGGATGAGTTGACCCACACCTGGATGTCACGCCTCAATGGCGACTGTCTCTTTATCTCGGCTCAGGAAAAGACCAACCTAGACACCCTAAAACAGGTTCTATATAATAAGGTAAAGGAACTACATGTGCAGAAATATCCCTATAACGACTTCCTCTTCCAGCACTACGAGGACGCGCCTCGCTAACCGAAAATGGATTAGGGAATAGGGAATAGGGAACCGTAAACGGTAAACGGCAAACTAAATATAATTTTCAATTTTCAACTCTCAATTTTCAACTAGATAAAAACGGTAAACGGTAAACAGTAAACGGTAAACAATATATATGGCTGAATTCAAGTATGCCCCAATGTTCCAGATGGGCGAGGACAAAACAGAATACAGACTCCTGACTAAGGAGGGAGTAAGTGTAAGTGAATTTGAAGGTCACAAGATTCTGAAGGTTAGCAAAGAAGCCTTGACCTTGCTGGCTCAGCAGTGTTTCCACGATGTAGAGTTCATGCTGCGTCGCGAGCACAACCTGCAGGTTGCCAAGGTGCTTTCTGACCCCGAAGCAAGTGAGAACGATAAGTACGTAGCACTGCAGTTCCTGCGCAATGCCGATGTTGCAGCCAAGGGCGTGCTGCCCTTCTGCCAGGATACCGGTACTGCCATTATACATGGCGAGAAGGGACAGCAGGTATGGACAGGTTTCGAAGATGAGGAAGCACTCTCACGTGGTGTATTCAACACCTTTACTCAGGACAATCTGCGTTACTCTCAGAATGCACCTCTGAATATGTACGACGAAGTGAACACCAAGTGCAACCTTCCTGCCCAGATAGACATCGAGGCGGTTGAGGGTGCCGAGTATCGCTTTATCTGCGTTGCCAAGGGTGGCGGCTCTGCCAACAAGACCTATTTCTACCCCATGACCAAGGCTCTCATCCAGAACGAGAAGACCTTGCTGCCTTGGTTGGTAGAGGAGATGAAGCACTTAGGTACAGCGGCTTGTCCTCCTTATCATATCTGCTTCGTTATTGGCGGTACCAGCGCCGAGAAGAACCTGCTGACCGTGAAGTTGGGTTCTATCAAGTATTACGACAATCTGCCTACCACAGGTGATGAGACCGGTCGTGCTTTCCGCGATATCGACCTCGAAGAGAAGCTCCTGAAGGAGGCTCAGAAGATTGGTCTGGGTGCTCAGTTCGGTGGTAAGTACCTGGCTCATGATATCCGTGTGATCCGTCTGCCCCGCCATGGTGCTTCACTGCCCGTTGGTATGGGTGTAAGTTGCTCTGCAGACCGTAACATCAAGGCTAAGATCAACGAGGACGGTATCTGGATTGAGAAGATGGACAGCAACCCCACAGAGCTCATTCCCGAAGAGTTGCGCAATCCGGGCGAAGGTCCCAAGGGTATCGAGATTGACCTGAACAAGGGTATCGATGCCGTTCGTGCCGAACTGACCAAGTATCCCGTTAGCACACGTGTAAATCTGAAGGGTACCATCATCGTGGCTCGTGATATTGCTCACGCTAAATTGAAGGCTCGTCTGGATGCTGGTGAGGGTATGCCTCAGTACTTCAAGGATTATCCTGTGCTCTATGCAGGTCCTGCCAAGACTCCCGAGGGTTATCCCTGTGGTTCTATGGGTCCCACTACTGCCAACCGTATGGATCCCTACGTAGATGAGTTCCAGGCCAACGGTGCTTCTTTGGTTATGATAGCCAAGGGCAACCGTACCCAGCAGGTAACCGACGCTTGTAAGAAGCACGGTGGCTTCTACTTGGGTACTATCGGCGGTGTAGCTGCCGTACTGAGTCAGAGCAGCATCAAGAGCATCGAGTGCGTAGAGTATCCCGAGCTCGGTATGGAAGCTATCTGGAAGATTGACGTAGAAGACTTCCCCGCCTTCATCCTCGTAGATGACAAGGGCAATGACTTCTTCCAGCAGCTCAAGCCCTGGTGTCCTGCTTGTAAATAAAGGAAGTAACCATTAAACTATAACACAAAGGGGGTGTGCCAAAACAGGCACACCCCCTTTGCTAATATCTAATGTCTATTTCGCGCTATTGAACAGGCTGTCAGTGATTAGGAACTCCAGGTTGTGTACCTTACCTCAACAGCCATAGAGCAAAGAATTTGTCATAAACCTCGTAAACTCCAAGATTAGAAGTTGTAAAATTCTTTTCTAACAACCCCTTGATGGCAGACTGAACGCTGCTACTGCTGGTAAGACGGTATTTCTTGACAAACGCCGAGGAGGTGAGGTTTTGAGCTTTCCCTTCCTTGGCAATAGCCATTAACAGTTCTTTTTGCTTAACAGGCAACTGAAACAATAAAGACTGATAAGTAAATTCATTTGCACGTAATATATTCTTGATAGCTATATCCAACATACCCTCATCACAAGTCCCATGCTGGGGAGTAAGAGAGAAAAGTTCATTCATTACACGTTGAACATACCACGTAACACCTTCAAATCGCTGATACACCTTGGTTATGGTTTCTGAGGAAATGCCTTTATTTGCCTCTTTAAAATGTTTCTGCGCAAACTCAGAATACTTGTCTAAGGGAATGCTACCAATGTTCATCATTGAAGTACTCTGGTAAAATGGCCTGGAAGGGCTTAGGAATATTTCTCCCATCATTGTTCGTTGTGATCCCGAAAAGATGAACTGGGCATTACGGCAATGTTGTATGTAAGTACGTAGTAATGCCTCGGTTTTTCCATCATTATAGCCGGAAACAGTCTGGAATTCGTCAATAGCTATAATGCATGGCTTATCAGCCGTATCAATATATTCGAAGATCTCATCTAATGTCGTTCTTGGTAAACGAATATCTCCTACTTCAACATTCCACGAAGGATTTCCCATGGCATCAAATGAAATGCCTGTGCGCAATGAGGACAGTATATCGACAAACTTCTGTATCACTTTTGCTCCTTTAGGGCGTAAAGAGGATAACATGGATGCCCCCATAGCCATA
>JAIKYE010000067.1 GCA_024683455.1 Bacteroidaceae bacterium | reverse complement strand
GATGAAGTAAAAAAAGGAGGAATAGATATGGAAATTATACTGAAAGAAGACGTTATTGGCTTGGGTTACAAGAATGATATTGTAAACGTAAAGTCTGGTTACGGTCGTAACTATCTCATTCCTTACGGAAAAGGCGTAATCGCTAGCGAGAGTGCAAAGAAGCAGTTGGCTGAGACACTGAAGCAGAAGGCTGTTAAGTTGGCTAAGATCAAGGCTGAGGCTGAAGCTAAGGCTGAGAAGCTGAACGCAGTATCTTTGGTTATCTCTACCAAGGTTAGCAACACAGGTGTAATTTACGGTAGCGTAAACAGCTTGCAGATTGCTGACGAGTTGCAGAAGCTTGGCTTCGATGTTGATCGTAAGACTATCATTGTTAAGGACGTAAAGAGCGTTGGCGACTATGTTGCTACCGTTAAGCTCCACAAGGAGGTTTCTGCTCAGGTTCCTTTCAAGGTAATCGCTGAGGGTGCTCCTGTTGTTGAGACTCCTGCTGCTGAGGCACCTGTTGCTGAGGCTCCTGTTGCAGAGGCTCCCGCAGAAGAAGCATAATAATTGAAATTGTCATAAAGAAAGGCGTAGCTTTATTTGAGTTACGCCTTTTTTTGTTGTCTATATGGGCAGGTTTAAAAAAATAACCGGCTTTTTTGCGGATTGAAATGAAATAATCATTAACTTTGGCTGTTGTTAGAACAGAATAAGACCGTTATGAAGAAATTTCTTGTTGTTTTTCTATGCTTTTTCGAAAGTGTCCTCTTTCCTGTTTTAGCTCAAGAGCAGGAAAGTTCCCCTGTAGATTCCGTAACACTGAATTCGGATTCTATGGTACAAGCGCTGAAGGCTCAGGTACAGGAACTGCAGTTGCAACGCATCATGCTGCAAGAACAGTTGGAAATCTCCGGTCAGAATGCCCGTATGGATTCTCTTGCCAGAGTGCAGCGCCAACAACGTATAGATTCACTTCGCAAAGTGACAACGGGAGCTCCGCTCATTGTCGAAGATGATACCCTGTTACTCCTTTATGCCCGTAAGGGTGGTATGTTGCCGGAAGCACGAGTAAAGCAAGCTGGTGAAATTATAGAGTCGCTGGCACATAAACTGGTCTTTAAAGTCGATACTCTTTACACCTTCGAGGGAGAGTATACCACAGATATCATGGCAGGTAATACCGTTGTGTTGAGTATCACAGATACCGATGCGCTTTGGCAAGGTAAACCTCGTTCGCAATTGGCTGGCGAGTATACAGCAGTTATACAGAAGAAGGTTGTCGAACTGCATGAGACCTATGGTTTACAGAAGAAATTGCTGCGGCTTTTCTTCGCTTTTCTCTTGATTGTTGTGCAGTTGATACTTATTAAGCTAACCGTTTGGCTGTTTGCCAAGTGGCGTTCCAAGGTGATGCACAGGGTAATGGACTGGATAAAGCCTATCAGAATCAAGGATTATGAACTCTTGGATGTTCATCGCCAGGGACTGGCGGTAATGTTCATCTATAAGGTGCTGCGTATATTAGTCATTCTTTTCCAGTTGCTTATCTCGGTACCTGTCTTGTTCTCCATCTTTCCCGAGACTAAGACCTTTGTCGATACCGTCATCGGATACGTGCTGAATCCTGTGAAGGATATTCTTTCTTCCGTGTTGGGCTTCCTGCCCAATCTGTTCAAGATTGTCATTATCATTATCTGTTTCCGATATCTGGTGCGTGTTCTAAGGTATTCTCTGTCGAGATTTCCTCAGGACGACTTAAGATAAACGGTTTCTATCCCGACTGGGCACCACCTACATTTGTTATCCTCAGGGTGTTATGCTACGCACTTATGCTGGTAATGATCTGGCCTTTGCTGCCTAGTTCTAACTCGGCCGTCTTTCATGGCGTCTCTGTTTTCATGGGCCTTATCGTTTCGTTGGGTTCCACCTCAATAATAGGTAATGTTATGGCAGGCATGGTAATGACCTATATGCGTCCCTTCCGTATTGGCGACTACATAAAGGTAGGCGATATTGTCGGCGAGGTGATCGAGAAAAATGTTCTTGTTACACGTATTCGTACCCGTAAGAACGAAATTGTGACCATCCAGAACTCCAATATGCTTAGTGCGCAGACGTCCAACTACACAGAGGCTGCCAAAGAATTTGGCATTATAGTTCATACCAAGGTGACCATTGGCTACGATGTTCCCTGGCAGCAGATCAAGGAGATAATGGAGAGTGCTGCACTCGATACCCCGGGCATCAAGAAGAATCCCAAGCCCTTCATGATGATAACTGCTTTGGATGATTTCTATGTAGAGTACGAGATAAATGCCTACACAGACAATTCCGCAACTATGCCTCGCGTCTATTCCGAACTGCATCAGAATCTGCTGAAGCGTTTCTTCGAGTTTGGCGTAGAGATTATGTCACCCCATATCTTTGCCCGTCGTGACGGCATAGATACCCAGATGCCTGCCAACTACCTTAATCCGGATAAATCTTAGAACTCGTCGGGCAAGGTCAGCGTTTGTTCTATACGACCACCTTTAAGTCGGATCCAAGTCTTAAAGGAAGAATTCCCTTCTGTCAGCTCAAAGATGCGGGCACCGTTGGGTTTCAGGTTGTTATATACCGTATCTCCGCCACTATATCTGCCGTACATCATATATAGGCCGCGCCATTTCATTACGTAGTCGTCATCGTGGTCGTGTCCGCAACTGATGGCCTTTATATCCCCTTCTTCTCGCATGGCAACAAAGACACCGCTGTTTATGATGGGAGAACAGGGGTTTTCGCCTAGATTACCGCGTATCTGGCGGCGTGAGTCAGAGAGTCCCTCCAGGTATTCCATTATAGGAATGTGCATAAAGGCCAGTGAGGGTAGGGGAGAACCTTGATTCTCGGCTTTAAACTTTCTGCTCGTTTGGCGGTACCAGTCGAGCTGGTCGGCATGGATATAATCGTAAGATTTCAGTTCGGGGAACTCCTTGGCCCTGTTACCAGTGTCAAAGAGGTAGAGAGCCCATTGCTTCTTCCCGTCGGCACTGTTGATGGTTATCACATCGTTGGAAGCACCGTGTATAGGCTTGACAGCTTTGTTCAGGCATCCTGGCATTTGGCGTATGTGTTCCAAGACCTCTGTGCGCGTAAGCCCGAATTCCTCGTCGTGGTTGCCCAAAGCAACGGCAAAGGGAATGTGGCGTTCTGTTATCAGCGAAAGAATCTGCGTAAGGTTCTCCTTAGCGGGCTTTGCAAATATAATGTCTCCTGTATGAATCACCAGGTCCGGTTTTTCTGCATCCAGCATCTCTGTCACGTTATCAAGTGCTCTTTGCGAGCGTGCATCGCCTCCGATAAAGTGTGTGTCGGTAAGTTGCAGGATTTTAAACTTCCCGTTGCGGAACGACAGGGAAGGAATTTCATCTTCTTTAGGCTGCTGAGGTTCTGTAACCTTGCGTTTAGGTGCTGCCGTAACATTGGCTGTTGCAATGGCGGGAACGGCAATTGCTGCTGTGCGGATAAAATCTCTTCTTTTCATAAGTATGTCAGATTAAGTTCTTTTTCTGGGGGCAAAGGTAGTGCAAATTGGGCGGAATACAAAAAGAAAAATCGTTTTATTTTTATTCCCGAGCAAAAGTGTTTTCGACGATAGGTCTGCAAGTCTGAGATCAAATTGTCTATACTTAAAGAAACTTAAGAGAAAGACTAATTCACAGTATTATTTATTTAAACCTAAAACCATAGGCTACTTATAGGCTTCTTCTAGGCATATTCAATGAGTATAGTTGATACGAGGCTACGCCATTCCGTCATTTTGCCAATCTTTAATAAGACAAAAAAAAGGCGGCATCCTTGGGATGTCGTCTTTTTTAAGACTTTTTTTTGTTCAGTCGTCTTGATTACTCGGCTACGGGAGCAGCTACAGTATCAGCAGCTACAGTGTCAGCGCAAGTAGTGTCGCAACTCTCAACAGCGGTAGTGTCGATAGTATCGGCAGTCTCCTCATTCTGAGCGGTAGTGTTACCACAAGATGCGAAAGATACAGCTACTACAGCTGCGAACAAAAATGCTAACTTTTTCATTTTTTTGCTTTTTTAAACTTGTAAAACAATCAATTGCTTATTAAAACTATGCAAAGGTACGGAGTTTTTCAATATGTTGTATCTTTTTTTTATATTTTTTTTTATATTTTTTTTATCTTTTCTTGTAACTTATTGAAAATCAATATGAATTGTTTTCGTCATTTTTTGCCTTATTTTCGCTTTTTATCCATTTTCGCCATTTTTTTGCACTTTCATTAAAAGCGTCTTTCCGTGATTTATTCAGTAGAATGTTGGCCTAGTTTTCTCATTTTTCTTTTGTTTTTCGCTTGCTTAATCGTATTTGTGAGTCTGTCGTCTCGAAGATACTCTTGCTCGGATTAAGAAATAAATTCAAATTTATTTCATTTATCACTCGCTTATTCGTACTTTGAGACTGTCGTCTCGAAGATACTCTCGCTCGACAATAAAAATAAAAAAAGTTTTTATTTTGTATTGTTCTCGCTTATTCGTATCTTTGCAGTCATGTATGACTTCAAAGGCAAGAAAGCCGCGTTTTTTACATTAGGTTGCAAACTTAACTTTGCAGAAACAAGTTCTGTTGGAAAGCAACTTAAGGAAGCTGGTGTTCAAACGGTAGCCAAGGGTGAAGTGGCTGATATATGTATTGTCAACACCTGTAGTGTTACCGAGGTGGCTGATGCTAAATGCAGGCAAGCCATTAGCAAAATGGTTCGCCAGCATCCTGGTGCTTTAGTTGTGGTGACAGGTTGTTATGCACAATTGAAGCCTAATCAAGTATCAGCTTTGGAAGGGGTAGATTTGGTTTTAGGTAGTGAACAAAAAGGCCAAATCTTAGATTATATAGCAGAACGATTACCCATGCTACCAGAGGAAAGGGCAGTTGTAGCACATGAACATCATACCAGTAAGACCGCAGATATACGAAGTTTTGTTCCCAGTTGTTCTTGCGGTGACCGTACTCGTTACTTCCTTAAAGTCCAAGATGGGTGTGACTATTACTGTACTTATTGTACCATTCCATTTGCGCGAGGTAGAAGTCGTAATGGTAGCATACAGTCTATGGTTGAACAGGCTCAGGAGGTTGTACGGTTAGGCGGAAAGGAAATTGTAATTACAGGAGTCAATATTGGTGACTTTGGCAAGAGCACGGATGAGACCTTCCTTGACCTTGTAAAAGCTTTGGATAATGTAGAGGGTATAGAGCGTTATCGTATCAGTAGTATAGAGCCTAATCTGCTTACAGATGAGGTGCTGCAATATTGTGCGCAAAGCCGAGCTTTTATGCCGCATTTCCATATTCCTCTACAGAGCGGAAGTGATGAAGTACTTCGTCTTATGCATCGTCGCTATGATACACTATTATTCTATAATAAGGTTGCGCGCGTGCGTGAGTTGATGCCTGATGCCTTTATTGGTGTTGACGTTATAGTTGGTACACGCGGTGAGACGGACGACTTGTTCAATGAAGCGTACAACTTTATGGAGAAAATAGATGTAAGCCAGTATCATGTTTTTAGTTACAGCGAGCGTCCTGGAACAAAAGCCCTTCAGATTCCCTATGCAGTATCAGCCCAGCAAAAGCATGAACGCAGTCAGCGGGTCCTGGAACTCAGTCAGAGAAAGTTGCGTGGTTTCTATGAGCGATTCGTTGGACAGGTGAGGCCTGTACTGTTAGAACATAGTCGAACTAAAGGTGTTATGCATGGATTTACAGATAATTATATAAAGGTGGCGGTTCGTACCACAGATGAGTTAGATAACAAAATAGTGAATGTTCGTCTGGGTAAATGGGACGATGAAGAGGAACTGCTAACTGCAGAATTGATATGAAACGTATAGCTATAGTAATACTGAATTGGAATGGAGCCGGCATGCTTCGTAAGTTTCTGCCCTCTGTCTTGAAATACAGTCAGGATGCTGAGGTAATTGTAGCTGATAATGCTAGCACGGATGATTCGCTGAAAGTGATGAAAGCGGAATTTCCTGATGTCAGAACCATAGTGCTTGACAAGAACTATGGTTTTGCTGATGGTTACAATCAGGCATTACGACAAGTCGAAGCTGAATACTATTTGCTACTGAATAGTGATGTTGAAGTTACGGAAGGGTGGTTAGAGCCAATGCTTTCGTATATGGATGCTCATGAGGATGTGGTGGCCTGTCAGCCTAAACTTAGGTGTGAGTGGAATCGCCCGATGCTGGAATATGCCGGTGCCTGTGGTGGATATATAGACTGGTTAGGTTATCCTTTCTGTAGGGGCCGTGTTTTTAATACTGTCGAGGAGGATTTGGCGCAATATGATACGGTAGTTCCCGTTGTTTGGGCAACAGGTGCTGCGCTTATGATACGCAGTGAGCAGTATTGGGAGGCAGGCGGGCTGGATGCCCGTTTCTTTGCGCATCAGGAAGAAATAGATTTATGTTGGCGTCTGAGAGCAAGGGGCTATAAGATTGTATGCGTTCCCCAAAGTGTGGTGTACCATGTAGGTGGTGCTTCGCTGCCAAAACAGAACAGCCGTAAGACTTTCTTGAACTTCCGTAACAATATGATATTGCTGTACAAGAATCTGCCAGACGACCAGTTGAAGGAAGTTATGCATCGCCGTTTCTGGCTTGATGCTTTGGCATGTGTGTATTTCCTGCTTACGCTTCAGTTGGGCAGTTGCTTGGCTGTTTGGAGAGGGCGTTGGGCTTTCCGTAAGATGAGGGCAGATTTCCGTGCAGATCGTGAGAAGAATTTACGTGCAACGGTAGTTTCTTCCAACGAGTTTCTGTTCCCAAAGAGTCTTTTGTGGCAGTATCACGTCAAAGGTAAGAGGACGTATGCTGAGTTAGTTGAAAGTTGATAGAATTATGAAGAAGCTTCTTGTATTTATCGTATTTGTGCTGGCATGCCTACTGCCGGCAAGTGCTGTATTAAAAGAAAGGGATTTGGCACGTACTCTTAGCGTGTTAAAGGCCGAGCTACAGGTTAAATATGAACGGCATCAGACCTTTATGGCTATGTATGAGCAGCAGGGAACCCAACAGCATCAGCAGTTGGTGAGCTACATGCATCAGTGTGAGCAGATAGGTCTTATGCTGTATTCGCAGACTACGGACAATACCTTTGATATGGCCTATGCTTGCCAGCAGGCTACTGACTTGTATCACGATCTTAATAACCGTGATAGCAAGATGCATCAATATGATAAGATTATTGCGCGTATAAAGCAAGAGATTGAAAGATACGATGCACTGATACAGTCGCTTAAGAGCATGCCTCCTGTGGATAAGGAAGATGCTGATAGCGTACTTACCGAGAACGACAGTATTCTCATGCAAGCCATAGACTCCTTACAGGAGAAGAAGGACTCGTTGTTGGAGGTTAGAGACAGTATGCAGGAGAATAGCTTGATGTTGTTGTCACATGATGAGCCGGGAGAGACGGAAAAGACGGAACCTCTTTACCTTTCCGGACAACAGCTGAAGGATCGTGAGGATTGTCTGAAGTTTGCTATCACACTGCGTGAGAATTTGCAACAGTTTCTGGAAAAACTGGATGCAGAAAACACCTATTATAAGAGTGTAAGCGGAAAGGTCGAGGAATTGAACTTATTTGCAAAGAGTAGGTACAAGTTATTGCAGGACAATATCTTCAAGAACGGAGGCGATAATTACTTTAAGATTCTTAAGACTCTTCCCATTCAGCTCTTTAGAGCTAAGAGTGCTATGGATACCAAGTATAAGCCTTTCGAAGGACACGAGAGGACATTTTCCGAGTGGCGTGGTGCACCGGTACTGTTCATAAGTGTTTTCTTGGTGTTCTATCTGACTATTTCGCTTCTTATCAGTTACGTTGTTCTTAGGTGGCTGTTGCCCAAGAGATGGCGCGGTGATGATTTTAAGCTAAAGCGTCGGATGTTGAATAATGTTGTGGGAATAGGTATGTTTGCTGTTATCGTCATGATCGTCCGTTCGTCAATTCAACGTAATTTCGTACAGATGGGAACGGCACAGATTATTAATATGGCGTGGCTGATGGAGGTTATATTCCTAAGCTTGTATATACGTCTCAAGGGCGAACAGATGCGTCATGCAGCCATTATTTATATGCCTCTGATGTTGTTGGCTTTTGTGGTGATTCTCTTCAGAATCGTTTTGATTCCCAATCAGGTTGTGAATCTTATTTTCCCACCTGTTTTGCTGGGCTTCTGCATCTGGCAATGGAGGGTTTCTAAGCATCACAGAGAGCAACTTCCAATGCTTGACATTATGTATATGCATGCAACCAGCATGGTTATGGTTATTGCATGTGTGGCATCTTGGGCAGGTTTCTCGTTGTTGGCCGTACAGATAATGATATGGTGGACATTCCAGTTAGCAGCCATTATGACGGTAACTTGCATCTATGATTTGATGGAAATGTACGAGGAACGTATCTTGTTTTCAAAGTTGTCTTTGGGACTAAAAGAAAAGAAAGCAAACGGTGAAGATATAACAGATGACTTAAAATTGCTGAGGAAGAAGATCAAACATGGTGACTATATTTCGGTAACATGGATATATGATTTGTTTAAGCTTACACTGGTTCCCATCATCGGGGTTGCTTCTGTTTTCTTCAGTATATATTGGGCATCCAGAGTTTTTGAGATGACCAGCTTATGTGAAACGTTCTTCCGCATGGATATCGTAAATCAGAAGAACCTGATTCGCATCTCTTTGGATCGCCTGAGTATTGTGGCAGCATTGTGGTTTGTCTTCCGTTATCTTAATTACGGCCTACGTGGGTTCTATTGTCATTACAGACGTAAGATGCTGGCTGAGAATGAAACGCTGAATCTCACTTTGGCACGTAACGTAATAGGCATTCTTTGCTGGGGAATCTATTTTATTATCGTATTGGTGGTGTTGGAGGTACCCCGTGAAGGTATCAGTATAGTCGGTGCCGGTCTGGCCACGGGTTTGGGTTTTGCCATGCAGAGCATTCTGGAGAACTTCTTCTATGGTATCTCGCTGATGACAGGACGTATTCACGTAGGTGACTATATAGAGTGCGACGGTATTGCAGGAAAGGTAGAAAGCATTACTTACCAGAGTACGCAGATTGTAACGGAAGACGGCTGTGTTATTGCCTTTATGAATAGTGCCCTCTTCAGTAAGAACTTTAAGAATATGACGCGTAATCACCGTTATGAGTTGATTAAGATTCCTATTGGTGTGGCTTACGGAACTAACGTTGAGGAAGTGCGCAAAATGCTTATTGAGGCTCTGATGCCAGTTTGTCTGGAGAAGAACGCCGACGGGCAGTCTATTACCAACGTTGAGGAGCAGCCGCTGAAGGTGTCCTTTGTGAATTTTGGTGATAGCAGTGTGGATTTGGCTGTTTGCATCTGGATGCTGGTAGAGGAGAAGCTTGCACTGACTGGTCGTGTAAAGGAGATTATCTATAACACGTTGAATGCGAATAATATAGAGATTCCTTTCCCACAACGGGATGTCCATATTAAAAACAGCTAAGGGTATAAGCAGTGCAGATAAATCTATCAGAGCGTACCCTTCATGTGAAGGAAACGGAAGTTGCCTTTCTGCGGGGCAGAAAGGAACATCATTCCATTGTTGTCAGTATCACTGATGATCAAGGGAAGCGTATAGGTTTGGGAGAGTGTTCTCCGATAGAAGGCGTATCTTGTGATGCTGATGCGTATATAAGAATGTCTGATGCAGCCCGACTGATTAACGAGGCGTTGGAAAGCGAGGATTATACTAAGCATCTTAGTTCCTATCCAGCTCTGTTATTTGCTCTGGAGTCTGCTTTGTATGACTATCAGCAGAATCCGCTGCTTTATGACACACCTTTTGCGCATAGTCAGGTGGGTATTCCATCATATGCTGATATAGATGCAGAAAGCTACGACGATATGCTTCTTCGCTCCAAGCGTATGATTCTGAAAGGTTTCCGCCATCTGAAACTACATTTAAGGGAAGGCGAGACGGCAAGTATGCTTAGCTTGGTGCGTACCTTGAGGTCGCGTTTCTCAAAGGATACTCTGACGTTGAGTATAGATGCATGCGGCATTCTGAAAATGGAGGAAGCTGTCAGCATGCTAAAGGAGTTGAAGCCATACGGTATTCATCAGGTAGAACAACCAATCGCGCGGTATCAGTGGAAAGAGATGAAGCAACTTTGTCTAATGGCAGAGGAGGAAAAAACTGCTCCTATTGCATTGGACGAAGAACTGATTGGCGTTAATGACTTGACAGGAAAAACCATGCTGTTAGATACCATACGTCCCCAGTATGTCGTTGTTAAACCCATGCTGCATGGCGGTATAACGGGTGCTATTGAGTGGGCAAGTGAGGCAATGAAACGTAATATTGGCGTTGTGGTAGCTGCTACTCAAGAGGGCAGCATCGGTTTGCGTAATGTTGCTTTTCTGGCTGCAAGAATTTTTGGCCCACGTTGTATAGAAGCACAAGGACTGGGTACGGGAAGAGTTTACCGCGACGATACCGAAATGGATATTGAGATGCATGGAAATAAATTATGGCGTAGTCTGGTTGATGAAGACTAACGCCATAACTTATCTATTTATTATAATTACAGATACTCGGGCAGCTGGAACAACTTTGTTCCGTTGCTTCCTTTAATCAAGATGGTTCTGCCAGTAATGGGTTGACTGGCTATCTCCTCCTTTACGGCTTCCACATCCTTGAAATACTTGGGTCTGATGCGGCTGTTGTGGTATTTGAGAGATGCGAAATTCTCGCCTACCAGCCACACTTCTTCTAAGGGCATTGTGCCCAGGACATCCATTACTTTGCAATGTTCCATCTCGCTGTCGGCTCCCAGTTCACGCATATCGCCCAGGATGACCATCTTGTGCTTAGAGTCTATAAACTGGAAGTTGGTCAGTGCCGCCACCATACTGCTGGGATTTGCGTTATATGCATCTATAATCAGACTGTTCTTGCCCGTATTTCGGAATTCGCTTCTGCTGTTGCTGGGCACATAGTTCTCTATGGCGTGGCATATTTGTTCGGGGCTAATGCCAAAGTGTAAGCCAACGGTAATGGCGGCACGCAAGTTGGATATGTTGTAAGCGCCAATAAAGTGAGTCTGGATGGTATGCCATGGTTCTTCGTCCTCGCTCCTCCATTGCATCTTTACAAAGGGGTTGCATTCCTCAATACGACCTTCAACGTAAGGGACGGCATTGTCGTAGAGGTGAAATCCTCGTTCTTCTGCCATCTTCAGCAAGTCCTCATCCAATGCATTGATGAATATTGTTGCCTGGCGTTGCTGCAAATCGTCATACAGTTCTCCCTTGGTTTTCTTTACCCCCTGAAATGAGCCAAAGCCTTCCAGATGAGCCCTTCCTACATTGGTAATCAGTCCGTAGTTGGCCTTTACCATATTGCATAGGAATGCTATCTCGCCAGGATGATTTGCTCCCGTCTCTATTACGGCAATATCGTGCTCCTTGGTTATGCGGAGTAGGGTACGTGGGACGCCTAGATGGTTGTTCAGGTTCCCTTCTGTATAGAGCACATCTCGTGCTTCTTGCAGTACGCAGGCAATCAGCTCCTTGGTTGTTGTCTTTCCGTTGGTTCCTGTAATCTGCAATATGGGAATATTAAGCTGCTGACGGTGATAGGCTGCAAGGCTCTGCAGTGTCTGCTCTGGATTTTCAACTCCGATAAAACGTTTGTCGCCTTCAGGGGCAAATTCTTTCTCAACTACTGCAAAGGCGCATCCCTTCTCAAGGGCAGAAGCAGCATATAGGTTGCCGTTAAATGAGGCTCCTTTTAGTGCAAAAAAAATAGAGCCTGCGGGGCAATCTCTGCTGTCTGTTGTTATTATGGGGTGCTGTAAGTAGATTTCATATAATTGTTCTATCTCCATTACGTTTGTTTTTTTGCAATTTACGCTACAAAGTTAATTCATTTTTCCGATAATTTATAAATAATGTATAACTTTGTGCCAAATTACCAATAAATATATGAAAGGACTGCTACCATATACAATCAATGTGGGAGGAAATCTTATGGATTTGGGTGAACCTCAGGTCATGGGAATCCTTAATATCACGCCTGATTCTTTTTACTCGGCTAGTAGAAAGAATACTGAAGGTGAGATAGAGGAACGCGTTGAGAGAATACTGGCTGAAGGCGGTTCGATAATCGACATTGGTGCTTACAGTAGCCGCCCTGGGGCAGATAACATATCTTCTGAAGAGGAAATGAAGCGTTTGCGTGGCGCCCTGCGTATTTTGCGCAGCGTAGCACCGGATGCCGTTGTAAGCGTTGATACGTTCAGGGCTGATGTTGCTAAGATGTGCGTTGAGGAATATGGCGTGCAGATTATCAACGATATAAGCGGTGGCGAATTGGACTCCAAGATGTTTGAGACGGTAGCCGCTCTGGGTGTTCCTTATATCCTGATGCACATGAAGGGGAATCCCCAGACTATGCAAGTGGAACCCCATTATGACGATTTACTTTCCGAGATGCTGCAGTATTTCGGCCATAAGGTTCAGCAATTGCATGAGTTGGGCGTAAAGGATATCATCTTAGACCCCGGCTTTGGATTTGCCAAGACATTGGAGCATAACTATGAACTGATGAACCGTATGCAGGACTTGCAGGTGCTGGGCTTGCCCATGCTGGTAGGTGTCAGCCGTAAGTCTATGATATATAAGTTGCTGGGTGGAGCTCCCGAGGGAGCGCTCAATGGTACTTCTGTACTGAACACCTTAGCGTTGCTCAAGGGGGCAAGTATCCTCAGGGTGCATGATGTTAAGGAAGCTGTAGAGGTTGTTCAGATAGTTAAAAAGATGCTGACATGTTAGAATTCGGGATAAAGGATTTGATTGATATTCTGCTTGTAGCAATAGGCCTGTTTTATTGCTATAAGGTCATGAAGCAATCGCGCTCTGTGAATATCTTTTACGGAGTGTTGTTCTTTATCAGTTTCTGGATTGTTGTCAGTAAGGTTTTGGAGATGAAGTTGGTGGGTGGTATCTTGGACAAGCTCGTAAATGTAGGTGCCATTGCCATCATTATCCTGTTTCAGGAGGAGATTAGGCATTTCTTCTTCCGGATGGGAGCCCGTCAGCGGGTGCACAGATTTGTAAACTTCTTCAGGCCTGACAAGAAGAAGGATTTCTCTGAATTCGTTCACGAACGTGAGACTATCTTCCCCATTGTTATGGCGTGTCTGAATATGAGTAAGCAGAGGGTGGGGGCCTTGATAGTATTGCAGAACAATCTTCCCCTCAACGACTTTGTGCGTACTGGCGAGTTGGTAAATGCCAAGATAAGCCAGCGCCTGATAGAGAATATCTTCTTCAAGAACAGCCCGTTGCATGACGGAGCCATGATTATCTCGAACAATAAGATAACGGCTGCTGCGTGCATCTTGCCCATCAGTCACGACTTGGACATTCCTAAGGAGTTTGGCCTTCGCCACCGTGCAGCTAAGGGTATCAGTCAGGAGACAGATGCCTTGTCCATAGTAGTGAGTGAGGAGACAGGTAGCATCAGTGCTGCCTATAACGATGTGCTGAAGGCTCATATCTCTGCCGAGGAGTTGGAGCACATCCTGATGAGAGGAAAGTTCTGAAAGTGAAGAATGAAAGAATGAAAGAGTGAAAAGTGAAAAAGCGGCCAAAACAATCCGTTATATCGAAATGACGTAATAACGAAGACCGCAAAATAAATAGATATTATTAAACATAAAAACAGATAGTATTATGACATTAATGGAAAAAATCATCGCTCGTGCCAAGAGCAACAAGCAGCGTATCGTGTTGCCTGAGAGCTTGGAGGAGCGAACATTGACAGCCGCAGACAAGGCTCTTGCCGATGATTTGGCAGAGATTATCCTGATTGGCAACCCCGATGAGATTTTTGCCTTGGGTAAGAAGTTGGGTCTCACCCATCTCGACAAGGCCGAGATTATTGATCCTGCCACCAGCGATGTTACAGATGAGTACGTAGAGCTCCTTTACAACCTGCGCAAGAGCAAGGGTATGACTATGGAGGAAGCTCGCAAGAAGGTGCTGAACGACCCCCTGTACTTTGGCTGCCTTATCATCAAGAGCGGACATGCCGACGGTCAGATAAGCGGTGCCCTTTCTACTACGGGCGATACACTGCGTCCTGCCCTTCAGATTATCAAGTGTGCTCCTGGCATCACCTGTGTCAGCGGTGCCATGCTGCTCATTACAGACAAGCCTCAGTACGGCGAGGATGGAGTGGTAGTCTTGGGCGATGTAGCCGTAACTCCCGTTCCTGATGCATCACAGTTGGCTCAGATTGCCGTATGTACAGCTCATACAGCACGTAGCGTAGCTGGTTTTGCTGATCCCCGAGTAGCTATGCTCAGCTTCAGCACCAAGGGTAGTGCCAAGCACGAGGTAGTGGATAAGGTTATCGAGGCTACCCGTCTGGCTCATGAGTTGGAACCCTCTCTGAAGTTGGATGGCGAGTTGCAGGCCGATGCAGCCCTCGTTCCCTCAGTAGGTGAGAAGAAGGCTCCTGGCTCTGATATTGCCGGCCATGCCAACGTATTGGTGGCTCCCAGCCTCGAGGTTGGTAACATTGGCTACAAGCTGGTTCAGCGTCTGGCTGGTGTCGATGCCATTGGCCCCATCCTGCAGGGTATTGCTCATCCCGTGAACGACCTCTCTCGCGGTTGCTCCGTAGATGATATCTACAAGATGGTAGCCATCACTGCCTGCCAGGCGATGGATGCGAAGTAAAGTTTAGAGTTGATAGTTTATAGTTTAGAGAAACATGAAGATATTAGTCTTGAACTGCGGGAGCAGTTCCATTAAGTACGCATTGTACAACATGGATGACAAGAGTGTCATCACAAGTGGAGGTATAGAAAAGATTGGTTTGCCAGACAGCTTTATTACCGTTAAACTCAACGGTGAGAAGCACAAGATGGAGCGCCCCATAGCAGAACATACTGCTGGAGTGCAGTGGATTTTCGAGGTTCTGACCACAGGCGAGTACGCTGTACTGAAGAACCTGAATGAGTTGGATGCCGTAGGCCATCGTATGGTACACGGAGGCGAGAAGTTCAACAAGAGCGTTCGCCTGACCCCCGAGGTTATGGAGGCTTTCGCTGCTTGCAACGATTTGGCTCCTCTGCACAATCCTGCTAACATCAAGGGTGTGAATGCCGTTTCTGCATTGCTGCCCAACATTCCTCAGGTAGGTGTGTTCGATACCGCTTTCCATCAGACAATGCCTGATTATGCTTACATGTACGCCCTTCCTTACAATCTGTATAAGGAGTATGGCGTTCGCCGTTACGGCTTCCACGGAACCAGCCACAGATACGTTTCACAGCGTGTTTGCGAGTTCCTTGGCGTTAAGCCTGAGGGTAAGAAGATTATCACCTGCCACATCGGTAACGGAGCCAGCATAGCAGCCGTTAAGGATGGTAAGTGCGTGGATACTTCTATGGGTCTTACTCCTCTGGAGGGCCTTATCATGGGTACCCGCAGCGGTGATATCGATGCCGGTGCCGTAACATTCCTGATGGACAAGCTCAACCTCGACA
Organism: Bacteroidaceae bacterium; assembly: GCA_024683455.1. Lineage (GTDB taxonomy): Bacteria > Bacteroidota > Bacteroidia > Bacteroidales > Bacteroidaceae > Physcousia. Next base: position 10,752 of record JAIKYE010000067.1, on the reverse strand, counting down.
CCAAGGGTATCAGCAACCTGCTGAACAAGCAGAGCGGTCTGGCTGGTGTCAGTGAGGCCAGCAGCGACTTCCGCGATATCCTTGCAGGTATCGCCAATGGCAACGACAAGGCTCGTCTGGCTAAGGAGATGTACACCTATCGCATCAAGAAGTACATTGGCCAGTATGCTGCCGCTATGGGCGGTGTGGATATCATCCTCTTTACTGGTGGTGCAGGCGAGAACCAGTGGGAAGTACGCGAAGGTGCTACCAAGGGACTCGAGTTCATGGGTGTTAAGATGGACGAGCAGAAGAACCGTGCTTGTCGCGCTACAGAGGCTATCCTCAGTGCCGATGACAGCCAGGTTACCGTATGCTGCATCCCAACGGATGAGGAGCTGATGATTGCCCTCGATACTCAGGCACTCTGCTAACAGACAGCTTATAACATTATTTCATAAATATAAAGCGTAGCCCCATCGGGGTTGCGCTTTATTTGTATCAGACGAATAATGCAGCCTACGGGAATCATAAGCAGACAGGGAGAAAGTGAGAAAGTGGGAAAGTAACTTGTGGACAGGAATGTTTTTCTGCCCTTGCTTAGTGTTCAATGGGGAAAGTACGAGAAGATAATATATTATATATATATTATTAATTAAATATTTATATTATATTATAATATTGTATATAGTATATTATTATATTGTAAATGGTATAGAATATCCCTTTCCTTGTAAGCCTCTCGTTTTCCTTCCTGTCCACAAGTTACTTTCCCACTTTCTCACTTTCTCCTCCGCGTCGTAGCCCTCCGCCAGCCCGCTTCCTTTGGGCAGGCCGCTTACTTCCTTTAGGCGGCCCGCTTACTACGGGTAGGCTGTTTTCAGCTACATGTGCACGCTACTTCTTCATCTTTTTTGCTACCCACAGTACCCATTCGTCGATATTGTCGGTCAGTTGCTTGGGGTAAGGAAGTGGAATGATAACGTCTGGCTTATAGCCGGGACTGCGTTCCAGACAAGTTTTTTCGAATTCCTCATCAACGGTCATAGGAAAGTCTAGGGTAATGTTCGTGTACGGTAGTCTGACGGTATTATAGTTACCAGTCTGGTCACTGCCATTAGTGCGTTCGCGGCCATAAACCTTTGCATGACTCAGGGAGAAGTTGCGTACCATCTGTATTGGTGTTTCGGCAGCGCTGCCAGTCCAGTTGTCTATTATGATGGCCCCTTGGCGTACCAGTGGTATATAAGGGTCAGTTCTTTTCTTATAAGTAAACCAGTTGATGAGGCTTCCTTCCTCTGTTCTAAAGGCCTCTTCCTTTACTTGATCATGATAGTTACCATTGCCCTTGCAGTAGTCCTTAAGGTGCCAGTAGTTTTCCATACCGTTCCGGTAGTAGGAGGGTAAGTCTTTTTTTCCACTGCCATCACACATAAATGCAGTAAATAAGGTGCTGTACATGTCATCTCCGCCTCCGTTGCCACGAAGGTCTAAAATCAGGTACTTGCAGCCGGAAAGCTTAAACTCCTGCTCCTTCTTCTCTAGCCAATCCCACGTTGGTACGTCGCCCATGCAAGATGGCAGACGAAGAAGGTAAGTGTCTTTATCAACCTTGCAGCCAACGGGCTCTGGAGCGTATTTAGGGATGAGGGTTGGGTAATCAACATCAACTTCTTTCTTTAATTTCCAGAAGAATTCGGAGTTAATACGAGTATGATGGTCAAAATTCTTATAGAACCAGAAAGCGTAGCGTCCTACAGCTTCTTCAACATTTATCTTGCCCTGCATCAGACGTGAAAGCAGCGAGTCTTTCATGGCTTTGTATTCGGCTTCGAAGCCATTGCGCATCAGGACGGGGAAAATGGCATTGTTGCGTTCGTTGGCATCCACGCAATAGTCAAAGGTCTCAAACGCTTTGCAGATAGAGTCCGGCTGGACGCCGTATTTTTCTTTGAAGCCGTCGGCATAGAATCGTGAGATATCCTTTGTCATCACAGGGGTATCTGTGCCAAAGGTCTTCTGTATGTTCTGCGGCAAACCGCAACGGTCCCAGACAGTAACAATGGGGTGACCTGTGCCATCAATATTGGTAATGGAAATAGCATCTCTGTTAAACCAATGCACAATGCATGTCTGGTCGTAAAGTTCAAAAGCATTGTCGCTCAGATAGGTACAAGGCGTAAACACGCATTCCATGGAACCTTTGGGGAACCTGGCATTGGCATAAAAGGAAACAAATTCGTGGCTGCCAAAGATATAATATATGTCCTGGGGACTTTTTTCTATCCAATACTGCGAAGCAGCGTTATTATCTGGCTGCGTGCCTCGCAGTTTCCATGCACCCTGCAAAAGATGTGTCTTGGCTCCCAGCTTCATCTGCAGGAGGTTCAGTGCTCTCTGGATGGCATCCGAGGAGTCTCTTACCTGTACATACAGTTCGTCTGAATTTGTCTGGTAGGGAAACAGATGCTCGTTGAAAGCGCTCATGTCGTTAAACCAGCGCAATGTGAAAGTGCTGTCTGTAACATCAAAAATCTGCACTCCTTTGTTCTCTGTTTTAGACAGTTCGCCCGTATAAACCATTGCCTTGTTACTCGAGATGGTGAAAGAGATAGGCTGATGGTCCCATATCCTTGGTTGATAGGAAAACATGAGCGCTAGCGAATCAAGACCAAGCTTATACTGTCGGAAGTTTGCCTCCACATGTTTCCCGTCCTGATGGACTACTTCCGTGAGTTTGTAGAGCCCCTTTGGATTGGATGTCTGTGCTGTTATAGGCAGAAAAGAGAACCCAAAGAGCATGACAGCGAGTAAGAACTTCACTTGCCAGGCGTTGAGTAAATGTTTCATAGGAATTGTGCGTGAAAAATCTAATGTTATTGTATGTGTTTATTGCATGACGTAATTATCGAGGGAAATCTGGCCATCGGAGAACTCGGCATAGGTGAACTGACTTATCCAGTCACCAAGGATGATGAGGCGGTTCTGGCGGGTGAGCATGAGGTCGAGCTCTATGTGGCGATGACCAAAGATGAAGTAGTCGACCGCGGGATGTTCCTTCAGGTACTTTTTGGCGAAGAGTACAAGATGCTCTTTGTCCTCGCCCATATAGGGTGGCTCTCCCAAGGGGTTCTCGGCAGACGGCGCGTGCTTTACACGACTGTGCTTAGCCCATTGCAGGCCAAAGGCCATACCAAGGTCGGGATGCAGCCAACGGAAGGCCCATTGGCAGAGCCTGTTGTGGAAGATGGAGCGCAGGAAGCGGAACGACTTGCTCTCGTCGCCCAGCCCGTCGCCATGTGCCAGGAAGAATGTCTTGCCTGCTATCTGGATGGTCTCGGGCTGATGGTGCATGATAATGCCGCACTCCTGAGTGAAATAGTCCTTGCACCAGATATCGTGGTTGCCTGTAAAGAGGTGAACGGCAACGCCCATATCCGTGAGTTCTGACAACTTGCCCAAGAGGCGTGTGTAGCCCTTGGGGACGACATTCTTATACTCGAACCAGAAGTCGAACAGGTCGCCCAGAATGTATATGCTCTCGGCCTGCGTCTTTATCTCGTCGAGGAAACGACACAGGTGCTTCTCTTGTTCTCTGGAGTTGGGGATAGCCCGACTCCCCAGATGTGCATCACTTATGAAATAGGTCTTTTTCATTGAACATTGAACATTGAGCATTATCTCACTCTTTCACTCTTTCACTCTTTAGAGTAGTCCTAACTCTACTCTTGCTTCTTCGCTCATCATGTCTTTGTTCCATTCGGGTTCGAAGACGAGCTGGACATCTACTTTGGTGAGGCCGGAGATGGTCTCCAGTTTCTGGCGTACATCCTCGAGGATGAAGTCGGCAGCAGGACAACTGGGAGCCGTGAGTGTCATATCTACGGACAACTCGGTGGCTTCATCGTTCAGCTCTATGCGATAGATGAGCCCCAGGTCGTAGATGTTGACGGGTATCTCTGGGTCATAGACGGTACGAAGGACCTCTATTACACGTTCTTGTATCTGTAATGTATCGTTCATAATTTTCCTTGTTCTGAATAGCTGTAATATTTATCGTCCGAGACAATGAGGTGGTCCTGGAACTTGATGCCCATGGTCTTGCAGGCTTGGGCAACCCTCGCGGTAAGGGTGTCGTCTTCTCTGCTGGGGTTTACGTTTCCGCTGGGATGATTGTGGCAGAGAATAACAGATGTGGCCTGAGCCAAAAGTGCCTGACGGAGCAGTTCCCTCAGATCAACGGATGCCCCAGCCAGTCCGCCATGGCTGAGCATAACGCTGTTGATGATTTTCAGACCGGGACTTAACATCAGCAGGTGGCATTCCTCTACGGTAAGGTCCTGCATTCTGGGACGGAAATAAAGGAATGCATCTTTGGCGTCTTTTAATTTCTGTCGTGGCCCCAACTCTTCCTTAAGACGCTCGTTGGCCAGCTGGCAGGCAGCAAGAATGGTAATGGCCTTAGCTTTCCCCATTCCCTTGTACTGAATCAAATCCTCGATGGTAGCTTTACCCAGAAGTTTCAGACTGTCGTTGTAGTCGGAAAGCACCTCGCGCATCATCTCTACGGCACTCTTGCCGGGTATGCCGCTCCCAACGAGGATAGCCAGCAGCTCGGCTTTGCTCAGTACATCGGCTCCGTGAGCTTCCATCTTCTCGCGTGGCCGGTCGTCTAATGCCCAAGTCTTTATGCTCTCCATTATTTACTTATAGAAGTTATTCTTGAAGGCCTGCAACTCCTCGTTTCTGCCGCAGATGCACCTCAGCCACCAAGCACACAGGAACCCCGTTCCGTAGCCAATGAGCTGGATAAAGCTGGCCCAGATGGAGAGGAATCCTATCTTGACGCTCTTGTTGCGGAAGGAACTGTCCATAAAGATGATTGTGGAGAAGAGAATCAGCGGAAGCAGGAATAATAGCATTCCACCGATGCCAGCAATGATGCAAATCATCGGACCGTTGACGCAACCAGGCTTTGGCGCACTCCACAAAGCAATAAATCCTAATACGGTAAGAATCAGGAACAGTAACGCCATCAGCAGGCAGGCAAAGGTTCCCAATGTGAAGATGGCTGGCAACAGATGCACCAGTTTCAGGGTGCCGGGATGACGCTTCATCAGATTGATGCGTGCAATGCCGCTATTGTGAACCTGCTTGAAGAATTTCTTGAAATCTGTTCTGCGCTTGTGCCAGACCCATGCCTCGGGGAAGAGTCGGCAACAGGCTCCGCTCTCGTAGATACGTATGCTGAAATCTATGTCCTCGCCAAAACGCATCTCGGAGAAACCACCCAGTTTGTTGTATAACTCCCTACGGATTCCCATATTGAAGGAGCGAGGATAGAACTTCTTGTCCATCTGCTTCTTGCCGCCACGGATGCCTCCAGTGGTAAAGAAGGAGGTCATGCTGTAGTTGATGGCCTTCTGCACATCTGAGAAACTCTCGTGAGCACGGTCAGGGCCGCCAAAGGCGTCGATTGGGGCCCCCTCCCCGCTCCCCCTTTGGGTGAGTGCTTGTTCTGTGGCTTGCAGATAACCGGGGGGCAGCACTACATCGCTGTCAAGGACAATGACAAATTCACCCTGACTGCGTTCTACGCCATAGTTGCGGGTTTGTCCAGGGCCGCTATTGGGCTTGGTGAAATATTTAAGGTTCAGGCGGTCGGCATACTTCTCTACAACCTCCTGACAGGGGATATCCGAACCGTCTTCAACCACCACGACCTCAAAGTCCTTGAACGTCTGGGTAGTAAGGCTTTGCAGCAGTTCGTCTACTTCATCGGGACGATTATATACTGGAATTATGATGGAGTATTTCATTTATTTGCTTGTTTTGAACACAAAAGTAGCGTTTTTTCTGAAGATATCAAAGTGAACGTCACCTTATTTATTAATAAGGAAGATGGCTGGCACCTTGCTGAGGTCGGGAAGCTGAATCTTTTTCCATTCTGCAATGGTATGCGTATGGATGTATTCATCTTCGGTAGTGATACCTGCGGCTATACACATGCGGGTCTGTGGGCGTAGGGTAGCCAACAGGGTTTGGAACATCTTGAGGTTACGGTAAGGCGTCTCTATAAAGAGCTGTGTCTGATGCTCGTTCCAGGCGCGAGTCTCCAGTGCTTTCAGCTTCTTGGCTCTGTCTGCTGTATCTACGGGCAGGTAGCCGTTAAAGGCAAAGCTCTGTCCGTTCAGACCGCTTCCCATTACTGCCATAATCATGCTGCTAGGGCCTACAAGAGGAATTACTCGCAGGTTTTGCCTCTGGGCAATAGCCACAATATCGGCTCCCGGGTCGGCTACAGCCGGACAGCCCGCCTCGCTGATGACACCCATAGGTTTCCCGTCTCTGAGTGCCTGCAGATACTGGCTGAACAAACGCTCGTCGGCATGCTTTCCTATCTCGTAGAACTCAGAATCATCAATGGGGAACTCGCGGTCCACCTGACGCAGGAACCGTCGGGCTGAACGGATGTTCTCTACAATAAAATGACGGATGCCCATGATAATATCGTGGTTGTATGAGGGCAGGACTTGGTCTATCTCTGTAGATCCTAAGGTGACGGGTATAAGGTATAGAGCTATTTCCATAATTGTATCTTTGTGTCTGAATATTGTGCTACGCTTATTATGTAGCCTCGATATAAATTGGGGACTGTTACGATGCTGATTCCCTTGGTGTTCTCAGGGGAAAGGATGTCTTTTATGTCATCGTTAATGCCGGTTCCCTTTAGTTTGAAAACGGCTTCTTTCTTTGTCCAAAGACTGATGAAAGCTGCATCTGGGTTGGGAGAAGAGAAAATCTGTTGGCACTCCTCCTCGTTCATGCAATAGCGTACAAGCATCTCCTTGGCAGGGCGGAGGCATTCAATATCCAGTCCACATGGTTTGTTGCTGACAAAGCAACCTATGGCCTTCTTGCAATGGCTCAGACTGAAATGAATGTGAGGGTAGTCATTTAGAGACGGTTTTTTATTGGAGTCATACACAAAAATGGGCATCTCCTTGATGTTGTATTCAAGCTGCAGCCCTCGGCAAAGTTCCAGATAAGCTAATGCACATTCTCTTTTTCCTTCCAAAAACTTGTACCTCAAAGCCTGATCTCTTCGCCACAACGGCAACGAACTGATGGCTTTTTCCACCTGCTTTTCCTTGATTTTCTCTAAATGATCATTGATGTACAGCATACGCAACAACAAAATTATGCAAATTCTTTTAATCCCAAACATGATTTTGGTATTTTTCTTACTTATGGAGTTCATTTGCTTGCTTTTATTAATAATATGTTTGCGCGCGAGAGTTTTATTTTGTAACTTTGCCCCCACTTTAAGTAAAAAGATTTAAACAAAAGACATAAAATGAGTGACAGATTGTTTATTTTCGACACTACACTGCGTGATGGTGAACAGGTTCCCGGATGTCAGCTGAATACGGTGGAGAAAATTCAGGTAGCCCGTCAGTTGGAGGCACTTGGTGTTGATGTTATAGAGGCTGGATTCCCTATTAGCAGTCCTGGTGACTTTAACTCAGTAATTGAAATCAGTAAGGCTGTAACATGGCCCACCATTTGTGCGCTAACCCGTGCTGTTGAGAAGGATATCGATGTGGCAGCAGAAGCATTGAAGTATGCCAAGCATAAGCGTATCCATACGGGTATCGGTACCAGCGAGAGCCATATCCGTTATAAGTTCAATTCTACCCCTGAGGAAATTATTGAGCGTGCTGTGGCTGCTGTTAAATATGCCAAGAAGTATGTAGAGGATGTTGAGTTCTATGCCGAGGATGCTGGTCGTACGGATAATGAATATCTGGCTCGTGTTATCGATGCTGTTACCAAGGCTGGTGCTACGGTCTGTAACATCCCCGATACTACGGGTTTCCGTGTTCCTAACGAATATCAGGAGAAGATTAAGTACCTGTACGAGCACGTTGATGCCTTTGCAGCTGGTAAGAGTATTTTGTCAACTCATTGCCATAACGACTTGGGTATGGCTACAGCCAATACCGTAGCTGGTGTGTTGGGTGGTGCCCGTCAGGTAGAGGTTACCATCAATGGTATCGGTGAACGTGCCGGTAATACTTCTCTGGAGGAGATTGCCATGATCTTCAAGACACATCCCGACTTGGGTATTGAGACCAATATCAACACCACTAAGATTTATCCTACCAGTCGTATGGTCAGCTCTCTGATGAACATGCCCGTTCAGCCCAACAAGGCCATCGTAGGTAAGAATGCCTTTGCTCATAGCTCTGGTATCCATCAGGACGGTGTGCTGAAGAATGCCTCAACCTACGAGATTATGGACCCAAAGGATGTGGGTATCGATGATAACGCTATCGTGCTGACAGCCCGTAGTGGACGTGCTGCCCTGAAGCATCGTCTCAGTGTGAACGGCGTGGAGATTGATGGTGAACGTCTGGACAAGGTTTATCAGGAATTCTTGGTTCTGGCTGACAAGAAGAAGGAAGTTACCGATGACGATATCCTGGTATTGGCTGGTGCCGACAGAAGTGCTTCGCACAATGTCAAGTTGGATTACCTGCAGGTAACAACCGGTAAGGGCGTGAAGAGTGTTGCCAGCATCGGTCTGTTGGTTGCCAACGAGAAGTTCGAGGCTGCCGCCTCTGGTAACGGTCCCGTTGATGCTGCCATCAATGCACTGAAGTGTATCATCAAGCGTAAGATGACGCTGAAGGAATTTACCATCCAGGCTATCAGCAAGGGTTCTGATGATATGGGTAAGGTGCACATGCAGGTGGAGTATAATGGACACCTGTACTATGGTTTCGGTGCCAATACGGACATCGTAACTGCTAGCGTAGAAGCATATATTGATTGTATAAATAAGTTTAGGTAAAATACCCTCTCTAACTAATGAAGACTTTATTTGACAAGATTTGGGACGCACACGTTGTACAGAACGTGGAGGATGGTCCAACACAACTTTACATAGACCGTCTTTATGCGCATGAAGTAACCAGTCCACAGGCATTTGATACATTGAGGGACAAGAATATTAAAGTATTCCGCCCCGATCACGTATACGCTATGCCTGACCACAATACTCCCAGCGACCAGCAGGAGCGAATAGATGATCATGTAGGTCGTAATCAGGTGGAGACATTGGCCAAGAACTGTGCCGAGTTTGGTATTACCCACTTTGCTATGGGTACCAAGGATAACGGTATTATTCACGTGGTCGGTCCGGAGAAAGCTCTTTCTCTGCCTGGCATGACCATCGTATGTGGCGACTCTCATACCAGCACTCACGGAGCTGTAGGCGCCATCGCCATGGGTATCGGTACTAGCGAGGTTGCTCAGGTGCTGGCTTCGCAGTGTATCCTGCAAAGTAAGCCCAAGACTATGCGTATTAATATAGAAGGTACGTTGCAACCTGGCGTTACTGCCAAGGATGTAGCCCTTTATATCATGGCTCAGATGACCACCAGTGGCGCTACTGGCTATGCTGTAGAATATGCAGGCAGCACCATCCGTAATATGAGTATGGAAGGTCGTCTTACACTGTCTAATCTTTCAATCGAGATGGGGTCACGTGCAGGTCTTATCGCTCCAGACGAGACTACTTTTGCATACCTGAAAGGTCGTGAGTATGCACCTAAGGGTGAAGCTTGGGACAAGGCCGTTGAGGACTGGAAGAAACTGCGTAGCGACGATGATGCTGTTTTTGATAAAGAAGTGACCTATCGTGCTGAGGATATCAAGCCCCGTATCACTTACGGAACAAACCCCGGCGCTGGTATCGCAATAGATGAGTGCATTCCTGCTTTGGAGAGCATCCCCGAGGCTGAGCGTCCTCAGTTCCTGTCAATGTTGGATTATATGCAGTTCCAGCCCGGTCAGAAGTTGGAGGGTACTCCCGTTGACTATTGCTTCTTGGGTGCCTGCACCAATGGTCGTATCGAGGACTTCCGTGCTTTCGCCAGTGTGGTGAAAGGTAAGAAGAAGGCTGACAACGTAGTAGCTTGGTTGGTTCCCGGCAGTTGGGTGGTTCGTCAGCAGATTATTGACGAAGGTATTGACAAGATTTTGGAAGAAGCTGGCTTTGAACTTCGCTTGCCTTCATGCTCAGCCTGTCTGGCAATGAACCCCGATAAGGTTCCTGCTGGCAAACTTAGCATCAGTACCAGCAATCGTAACTTCGTTGGTCGTCAGGGACCTGGTGCCCGTACTGTGTTGGCCAGCCCCCTCGTTGTGGCTGCAAGTGCGATAACTGGCGTTATCACTGACCCAAGAAAGCTCTAATGTTCAACGCTCTAATGTTCAATGACCAATGAAAGAAAAATTTGACATCATACAGTCAACTTGTATTCCAATCGAGATTGACAATAATAATACAGATAATATCATTCCTGCACGTTATTTGGCTTTCACGACTCGTGACCCTAAGTTCTATGGTGATGCTTTTATGCATGATCTTCGCTACGATGCCAACAATCAACCGATTTCTGACTTCGTAATGAATAAGCCTGAGTTCTCAGAGGCTCCCCGTAAGGGCGTACACGAGATTATTGTAGGCGGTCAGAACTGGGGCTCCGGCTCCAGTCGTGAGCATGCTGCTTGGGCTATTGCTGGCTACGGAGTCAGGGTGGTAATCAGCAATAGCTTTGCTGATATCCATCGTAACAACTTGTTGAACTGTTTTGTGTTGCCTGTGATTGTCAGCCGTGATTTTCAGTTGGAACTCTTCAAAAGTATTGCAGAGGACAGCAACACCTTAGTAACGGTGGATGTTCCTAACCAGACGGTAAAGAA
>JAIKYE010000028.1 GCA_024683455.1 Bacteroidaceae bacterium | reverse complement strand
ATATATCCACACCTTTGCCATATCCTCTGGGTCTCCATTGCTGGTGTTTGGTCCGTCAGGCCATATGTTCAACTCAATAGGTTTCTGCGCAGAAACAGCAGCAGAAACAAAAATAAAAAATAAGATAAGTAGTTTCTTCATCATATTCTAGTTTGTATTTGTTTGCAAAGATAGAAAAAAAATAGCAATTAGAGTTTATGAATTATGAATAATTTCGTAACTTTGCAACGTTTATCGAATAAAAACGCATAAAACTATGAATAAGAGAATCTGTACGTTAGCCATATTAATGGTTGTAGCTGTATGTATGCAAGCCAAGGTAAAGTTGCATCATCTAGTTAGTGACAATATGATCATACAGCAGCAGACTGATGTAAGACTATGGGGATGGACCAAGCCAGGACGCAAGGTCGTTGCCACCACATCATGGTCTGATGCCCGTTCTGAGGCCAAAGCCGACAAGAAGGGACGATGGCTGCTTACCGTAAAGTCGCCAAAGGCTTCATACAAGCCTCTTAGCATCACCTTCGACGATGGCGATGGAAAGGTTACTATTAATAATGTACTCGCGGGCGAGGTATGGGTATGTGCTGGACAGTCGAATATGGAGATGCCTGTCAAAGGCTTCGGCAACTGTCCGCTCTGTAACTTCAACCAGGAGGTGCTCAATGCTGCCGGCAAGTGCCAGGTGCGGTCGGCCAAGATTCCCAGCATTATGCGAATGACTCCCCAAGAGGACGCTGAGACCTGCTGGCGTGAGTGTTCACCCGCAACGGTTGGTGAGTTCTCGGCTACTGGCTATTTCTTCGCTAAGGTAGTGAACAAAGCACTCGACATCCCCATTGGTCTCATTGAGGCAAACAAAGGTGGCTCACGCGTAGAGAGCTGGCTGACAAAGGAGAACTTGGAAAAATACACTAAGGAAGCCACTGACACGATGGGTATCGTAAATTTCAAGAAGGATTGGGACTACCATCGCGCCTTGGTATGGGGTAATGGTACTTTCAACCCTATTCTGAACTATACTGTGAAGGGTATACTGTTCTACCAGGGGTGCTCTAATGTGGGCGACCCCGACAATCAGTATTCTGAGAGACTGAAACTGCTTGTAGAACAGTGGCGTAAGCAATTCAAACTTGGCGAGATTCCTTTCTATTTCGTACAGATAGCACCCTATCACTATGACAATAAGCAAGGAGATTGGGGAGCAAAATTAAGGGAACAACAATACAGGGCCTCTAAGATTATCCCTAATAGCGGACTTGTATGTACCAACGACTGTGTCTTCCCATATGAAAGCACTCAGATACACCCAGCCCAGAAGCAGAAGGTGGGCGAGCGATTGGCCTTCTTGGCACTGAACAAGACTTACGGCATGAGTTCTGTTATATGCATGAGTCCTTCTTATAAGGATATGCAGATTAAGAATGACACTGTTATGATTCATCTGAACGACGAGTGTGGTGCCATAAGCCGTTTCGAGGACATTGTAGGTTTCGAACTTGCTGGTGCCGACAAAGTGTTCCATCCCGCTAAGGCTGAGCATTTCTGGCAGCCTGGAGGAGGTTATTGGGACGAGTGCATTATCATCAAGAGCCCATCAGTAAAGAGTCCGGTAGCCGTCAGATATTGTTTCCGCAACTGGCAGTTGGGGAATATGGCTAATGCCGGCGGACTTCCTTTATTCCCATTCAGAACAGACAACTGGTAATGGAGCATCCACTGGAGAAATTCCGTTTCTGCCCAGTGTGTGGCAGCAAACGGTTCATCGTCAACAATTTCAAGAGCAAACGCTGTGAGGACTGTGGGTTCACCTATTATGCGAACCCATGTTCAGCCACAGCAGCATTTATTGTTAACGACAAGAATGAGATGCTTGTTGTAAGACGAGCCAAGGAACCAGCAAAGGGAACACTCGACTTGCCAGGAGGTTTCTGTGATATGGGCGAAACGGTGGAGGAAGGTATGCGAAGGGAAATAGAAGAGGAGACAGGACTAAAGGTCCAGGACATACAATATCTCTTCTCGTCACCTAATGTTTACCAGTATAGCGGAATGGGCATCCATACTCTCGATATGGATTACCTTGTTCGCGTTCAGTGTGACAGCATTCCCATTCAGGCTGCCGACGATGCTGCAGAGGCAATCTGGATACCTATTAACGAAGTTAATCCTGCCGAGTTTGGACTGACAAGTATAAGAAATGCTGTTATCCGTTTTCTGGACGAAATGTTAAGAAAATAAAAAATCTACTATATAAATAAGGTGTAACCAAATCTTTTATCTACTTTTGCAGCCCAAACAACAATAATTGTAATTGACTATGCAAAAGAACTTAGTGATAGTAGA
>JAIKYE010000083.1 GCA_024683455.1 Bacteroidaceae bacterium | reverse complement strand
ATGGAATTATGTCAAAGAACTATTTCTCTTCGTGCTTCCGGGACTTCCGGAACCCCTCGCCAGGGCCCGTGTTTCTCGTTTGCGGGTGCAAAGGTACAACTTTTCCGCAAACCACCAAAACTTATCCGCAACTTTTTTCAGAAAAATTGCACTACTAGCGCACCCTACATTATAATAATTTATGCGCGCGAAACAATCTCGCTTATCAAAGAAGGTTACTTCGTACCCTCCTTGATGATATACTGAAGGTCGTCGGGGTCTGTAGGCTGATAATCTATCCGCCAGTTGCCATCAGAATCAGGGATGACCATGACCTCGGTAGCACCGTCTTCTGAGAAATAGATGTCGTATAGGCCATCTTCTGGGGATTTAATCTTTCCGCTGTAAACATAGCCCTGCTTAAGAAGCGACGTACCGGCCGCTTCGATAGGCAAGGCAGGATCGGAACACCGGCAGGAGGAATAAATCAGGTTCTGTCCTTCCTTCGTTTCAAACATATAGTATTCAATGAGACCCTCATGGGCAACGTAGTACCACTTGGACCATCCATAGGGATTCCAGTACTCATATTCCTGATTTCCGGCGAGCCACCACTGCTTGGCTTGGACATAACTTTCTACCTCGGCAATGCTGCAGCCCCATTTGGTATAGGGATCGGCAACAAGGACACCGTTGTCGCGATCGGCCTTCCAGACATCGAAATCCTCAGATGAGCCAAAGAAAGGCGGTTGGCAATTAAGACGGTTCATGTCGAAATAATACACATATTTTCCACCAGACGAGAGATTATATTTTCCTTTAATATCAACATAGTCTCCCCCTTCGCCATTAGAGCAAGAAAGGTCGAGGGTTGCCTGCTCGCCCGTAGTCAGGGTAAAGAACTTACCGCTGGTACACTCGGGATAGATAACACAGAGCAGTTTATGATATTTATAAGGAGTATCTATAACAACCCAGACATCATCACCGCTACGAGCCGGGTCAAGATAGAAACCGTCGTGAGATTCATCCACAGCATACATCAGCGTCAGAAGCGTATAGTCCGACTCCCTGGTCAAGTTGTCTATCTTCACATCTACGATGCTTCCCACCGACTTGGGCGACAAATTAGCAATGAATTTACCTCCACTGACCGTAACGGAGGCCGAAGCAGAACCGACAGCTGCCGCGAAGGGATACGGCCCTTCGTCAACTGCCATGACACGAACTGTACTCAGCTGTCCTGCATCTTTGAGCCTCCAAAAAGACCCGTCCTCTTTTGAACATGCTGTCAGAAAGCTAACGACAGTGTACTTTCCATCAGCTAGCCCCTCAGGTGCAAAGGTCAGAGGACTAAGCGAAGCTATTTCCGCATCGACAGAGAACACCTTTTTACCCATCTCATCATAAATGAGCACACTGCCAACGATGGTAATTTCGCCCTTGGCCAACTCCTTTTTTATCTCATCGGCAATACCCAGTTCATTGTAAAGCGCAGCGGTGTTTACGCTAATCCCATACCGCAAGGGAGCATCGCCCTCATCATCGGAACACGAAGTTACAAATACAGATCCTGTCACCGCCATCACAGCAGCCATGAACCAAGAAAGAAAATACAGTTTTTTCATTGTTGTCGTTTTACATAATGCCATGCAAATATACAAAACTTAATTAAACAAAGGACATATATACTTTTTTATTTTGACGTACAAGGTATTTTTATTCAATAAGACACAGAAATTAAACAAGCGGTTTGCAATATTGTTCGATTATAATCTATATATTTGCACCCGTTAACATACGATTTAGAACAATGAACAAACTACGAACATCCATTTTTGCCATTTTTGTGAGCACACTTGCATTTGCACAGGAGAAACCTTTCGTTGTACCTGCCGTTGAAAACTGGAAACCCGCAAAGGGCGAACTGCAATGGAACCAGCTTTCAAGCATCAGCTATAACGATGCAGCGCTGCAAGACGAGGCTCAATACCTGTCAGGCTTCACGAACAATATTCCTGCCACACAGGGCAAAGACGGCTCCGTTAACCTACAGCTCAGCAAAGACAAAAAGCTAGGTGCAGAAGGTTACCAACTTGCCATTACCCCCAAGGGCATTACCGTCAAGGCACAGACAGAGCAAGGAATCCTGTGGGGCATACAGACGCTACAACAATTGAAGGTGCAGGGAAAGCCACTTGCCTGCGGAACCATCACAGACACACCAGCTTACGAAATACGTGGAGCCATGGTTGACGTGGGGCGCAAGTACATTCCCCTATCCTATCTGTACAGCCTAGTGGAGATGATGTCGTACTATAAGATGAATACACTGCAGGTGCATCTGAACGACTGCGGAGATCATCGGTACTATAACAGTAACTGGGACGAGACATACGCTGCCTTCCGCATAGAGAGCGAGTACTTCCCCGAACTGACAGCCAAGGACGGCTTCTACACCAAGAAAGACTTCCATGATTTCATCCTATATGCCAAGAAGATGGGTGTGGAGATTATTCCTGAGATAGATACCCCCTCACACTCGCTTTGCTTCTCGCAATACCGCCCCTCGCTGGCCAGCAAAGATTACGGCAAGAATCACCTGGAACTGCGCAACCCCGAACTGCGTCCCTTCCTGGACAGTCTCTATGCTGAGTATCTGGGTGGTCCAGATCCCGTATTCTGCTGCCCGCGCATGCACATCGGCGTAGATGAATATAGCAACAAAGACAAGGATATCGTAGAGCTCTTTCGCGGTTTGGTTGACCACCTCATCCGCGAAGTGGAGCGCTATGGCAAGCAAGCTGTCTTCTGGGGGCAACTCACACACGCCAAGGGCGAGACTCCCGTCAAGGTAGAAAACGTAATGATGGATATGTGGTACAACGGCTATGCAAATCCGCACGACATGTACAAGTTAGGTTACCACATGATAACTGTTCCTGACAGATACGTCTATATCGTACCCGCC
>JAIKYE010000082.1 GCA_024683455.1 Bacteroidaceae bacterium | reverse complement strand
ATGGAATTATGTCAAAGAACTATTTCTCTTCGTGCTTCCGGGACTTCCGGAACCCCTCGCCAGGGCCCGTGTTTCTCGTTTGCGGGTGCAAAGGTACAACTTTTCCGCAAACCACCAAAACTTATCCGCAACTTTTTTCAGGAAAATTGCACTACTAGCGCACCCTACATTATAATAATTTATGCGCGCGTTGGAAAGATGGCAGATTCAGGAATGGAAGATACTACTCCAGCTCGAGGGTATTGTCCTCGTTGATTCGCTTGATGGTAGCAAGGACATGATAGGGAATATTATGGTCGCGCAGGAACTTCCCGCCACCAGCAAAGCCCTTTTCCACCAGGAAGCCCATCCCCACAATCTGGGCACCGGACTGACGGCAGAAATGAATGACGCTACCCGAAGCATGACCGTCTGCAAGGAAATCATCTATAAACAGTATCCTGTCGTCGACCGTCAGAAAACGACGGTCTATGCATACCGTCACATTATCACTTCTGGTAAAGGACCATACCCACGACTTCCAAAACTCATCCACATTGTTGGACACCTTCTTCTTGATAAAGACCACAGGCAAGTTCATCAGATAACCGGTCAAGATAGCCGGTGCGATACCAGAAGCCTCGATAGTAACAATCTTGTTGATGCCCTGACCCTTGAACAGGCGCGCAAACTCCTCGGCGCAATGCATCAACAACTGGGAATCAAGCTGATGATTAAGAAAACTGTTCACCAGTACTACACCTCCCTCGGCTTTGGCCCTGCCATCACGAAGTATTCTCTGTTTTAGTTCTTCCATACGGCTCAAGATCAGTTTTAGATAGGTTATTATTCGCAAATGTAGTCAATAGCGGAGAATCTGCCAAATTATTCAGGTAAAAAAGTCTCCGAGCGTTTTTCCTAAGGACTTCTTCCTATTCATCGCACGCAACTTGCCGTGCCAAACGCCGCGACAAATTGTAATGAATTTTCCTTAACGCAATCTTTACTGATTCTTTCCCGCCTAACTAGCGAGATTTTCTTCTCTAACTAGGCAATTTTTCCCGCCTAGTTAGGGAGGACATTTCCTCACCTCGTTTTTGACAATGCAAATGTACAACATTTCTCTAGAATGTCAAGGATTCAGATGTCCACAAGGGACGTTTACTCGAAAATGAATCTTAATTCTGAGGGCACAATAACGTGGCAGTGACATCGTGACAACGTGACATTAAGCCCTACCCGAGGTTACTGGCCACAACAGCGCAAAACAACAACATATAATATAATTATTTAATATTATATATATATTCCGTTACCGTCAACTTGCTCTGATACATCAAAACACCTTAATGTCACGTTGTCACTTGTCACGATGTCATCTCTTTCATAAAACCTGGTGTTGCTTACTGGACGAGGACGTTGTCCTGGATAACGACATTGTCACAGTTCCTTTGCTCGATGCCATTACCACCTATAAACTGGTTGCCTGTGATACTGACACCCTGAGCATCTTGCAGAAGGATGCTGACGGGCCGGTCGCTTTGGAAACGGTTGTCGCGGATGGTAATATTACGGTTTATCAGAGGCGGCGTCTGAGGTGCCTCTGTAGTGAGCATAATACAAGAGGCACGGTAGCCATTAGTAGTTCCTGTATGCTGAATACGATTGCCCTGAACAAGCACATTCTCGACTGGACCTGACTCGCGCCAACTGAGCTCGGCTCCCAGCTTGATGGCAGAGAGGGTACTGCGGCTAATATCATTACCTACGACGGTGACATCGCGCGCTTTCAGGAGGAAGGCACGGCCATTGTTGTAATCCACTATGTTGTTCTCTATACGGACACGGGGGAAGCGGGTGTAGTTGTACATATAACAGTCCTTGGCCTTATACTCGCCCACAGGCCTGTCGAGAGTGACCAGCACACGCCAATCTGCCCAGGAACTGTCAGCGGCAGTAACAACGGCCTCGCCCAACGTACTCATATCCCTTCTGCTGACAACATGCAATGTATCTCCGACACTCGGAATATCCAAGGCCTGAGCATGCAAGTCGGCACCCTCGAGACGGATTTCCACCTGATGGTCATCGGATTGCGGATAGAATGCCCAGTAATAATTGTGCACATTGGTGCAGTCGTCGCCACTACCAGCGAAGTGGGAATTGCGAATGGTGAGATCTCCACTGCATGATGTGAAATGTGTGGCATCCGTACTGGTTGAGCTATACCGCCCCGACTCTGGCAACACTTGCAGGCCATCGACACATATATCCTGGCTCAAATGCCCCACAATTCCCATACCCGAAAAACTGCGCAAAGAGACATTCTTGATATTGACATCCTGAGACTCGAGCACCAAGATGCAAGGACGATAGTGTCCGCAGTAACGGATAATAAGCACGTCATCCACATCTGGATGCGAATGCGACTGGAAACGGATATGACCAGGACTAAGGAGCTGTCCCTCGCCTACATGGCCATAATAGAACGTCTGCTCTTCCCGACTGTAGAAATAATACCTGCCTTGCACAATGCTATCGATGTAACAATAGAGCTGGGGATCAAAGGTTATGTCGAACGTAGAATCCGTACTGGCGGTGATAAGCCCCTCAGTAGCTGCCGGCCTACGATTGGAGATGGTGAGCCCGCTGAGCGTAACGTCCTGACAACGGGTAAAAGTGAGCACCTGCATCCAACCGCCGACACTGAGAGTGGCGCCCTCGGCCTCGATATTCAGCCCACGAGAACCCGTAAAGTCAAGTCCTTTTACATAAGTCCCCTTGGGCTGGAAAAGTCGGGCCTGCACCTCTAAGCCACGCCCCAGCGCGCCATTGATGGCACGCTCTTCGATATCCTTGGCAACAGGGTCGTCCAACTGATAGACGCCTGGGGGAAAGACAAGGGTGGTATTCTGATGTTTACGACAATAGGCTGCTGCGCGGCGCAATGCCACAGCATCATTCTTCCCGTCGTCAGGGACGGCACCGAAATGAGCAACAGAAACACGGCGGGCTTGCGCCAAAGTGGCAACACAGATGAGTGCCAGAAGAAGAAAGAAACGAGAATATCCTTTCATGTAATTAGCTTGTTAGGTTTAAAAACACGACAAAAATATAGATAATTCCCGAAAGCCGTAAAACTTTGGCCTGTTTTTAAAGTTATTTATATTTTTTTCCCGCACACAAACCTCTTAGTACATAGTCTCTTTTCCAGAAAAACGCATAGAAACACGTTACATTACAGCAACTAAGGACAAAAAAAGGGAAGAAAATTTGGTACTACGACAAAGAAACTTTACTTTTGTTGGAAATATATATAGATAAAGACGAAGAAAAAAATGAAGGATTTCTTTAAGTATGTGTTAGCAACGATAGTGGGCCTGATACTGACAAGCGTCATCATGACCGTTATCTGCATCGTTTCCATGGCTGGTATGATAGCCAGCGAGAATATGAGTCAGCCCGTCAAGGATAACTCCATCTTACGAATAAAACTACAAGGTACCATCTCTGAGAGAAGCGAGGACAACAACCCCTTGACCTTCCTGTCACAGGGAGAAGTACAGGACATAGCACTGGACGAGGCTCTGATAGCCTTAGGGAAAGCTGCCAAGAACAACAAAGTGAAGGGTGTCTACCTTGAGGGTGGCATCCTAGCTGCCACACCTGCGACACTACAGGAACTGCGTCAGGGATTGGAAGAATTCAAGAAGAGCGGCAAGTGGGTTGTTGCCTATGCCGACATTTATTCCAAAGCCGCCTATTACCTATGTTCAACTGCCGACAAAGTTTACTTGAACCCCATAGGTATGCTGGAATGGAGCGGTATGTCAAGCCAGCCCATTTTCTTCAAGGGACTGCTGGAAAAGGTAGGCATAAAGATGCAGGTATTCAAGGTGGGTACCTACAAGAGTGCCGTAGAGCCCTTTATCTGCGACCAGATGAGTGACGCCAACCGTGAACAGGTTAGCAGCTATCTGAACAGCATCTGGGGAAACATGACTGCAGAGGTGGCTAAAAGCAGGAAATTGGAGGTTGACGCACTGAACAGTCTGGCTGACAGCCTTACCTATCTTTCCGACCCAGAAGCAAGCGTAAAGGGCGGCTTGGTGGACAAGCTCTGCTACAAGAGTCAGGTGAAGGAGATTCTCAAGAAGCGAATGGGTTTAGAGGAGGATGAGAAACTGACATTTACCACAATAGGCGACGTAGCCAATGCAGAGAGCCTGAATGAAAAGGTGAAAAACGAGATTGCCGTTTACTATGCATACGGAGAGATCATTGACGAGCGCGCCTCCGGCTATAGCCAGGAACATAATATCGTAGCCAAGGAGATGGCTGCGGATTTGCAGAAACTGGCTGAAGAGGAAGATATAAAGGCCGTAGTAATCCGTGTAAACAGCCCTGGCGGCTCTGCATACGCCAGTGAACAGATCTGGCACGAGATAGAACTGCTGAAAGCCAAGAAGCCCGTCATCGTAAGTATGGGCGGTATGGCTGCCAGCGGCGGCTACTACATCAGCTGTGGTGCCAACAAGATTTTCGCTGAGCCTACAACGGTGACCGGCAGCATAGGCATCTTCGGCATGTTCCCCGATGCCTCAGAACTGCTGACAAAAAAGTTGGGTCTGTCCTTTGACGTAGTGAAAACGAATGCCTTGAGCGACCTTGGCAGTGCAGGGCGTCCCCTCAACGAAACGGAGTGCAGTATCATTCAGGCACACGTAAACAAAGGCTACGAACTCTTCACCGACCGTGTAGCCAAAGGCAGAGGCTTGCCACAAGATAGCGTAAAAGCAATTGCCGAGGGCAGAGTATGGACAGGTGAGCAAGCCTTGAAGATTGGCCTCGTGGACAATATGGGTAATCTGAATGATGCCGTATTGGCTGCTGCAAGAATGGCAAATGTAAGTAAATATGCTGTAGGCATGTATCCTTCTCCAACGCCATGGTTTGCCAATCTGCTGAATCAGAACACCAACGATTATATGGAAGGTCAGATGCGCTCTCTTTTGGGCGATTATTACAACAGTTTCAGCCTGATTCGCAACATCAAGAGCCAGAATCCCATACAGGCTCGCATACCATTTGACCCGAATATTAAGTAGGTTAGCGGTTAAAGTATAGAGATTAGAGTGATGGAAGGAAGTCGAATAAAAATAAACGAGTGGTTACTGCCTCTAAGTTGGCTCTACGGAGTCGGCTCGGACATACGTAACATGCTCTTTGACGTAGGTATCCTTTCTTCCAAATCATACGATATCCCTATCATCAGCGTAGGAAATCTAACAGTAGGAGGAACAGGAAAGACTCCTCACATCGAGTACCTTATCCGACTGCTGTCGAAGGATTACAAGGTAGCCGTCCTGAGCAGGGGATACAAAAGACGAAGCAGCGGATATGTATTGGCCAAAACAGACACACCAATGGAAATGATTGGTGACGAACCTTGGCAGATAAAACAGAAATTCCCTGAAGCATACGTGGCTGTGGATGCCAATCGAAGGCACGGCATAGAGAGACTGATGTCTGACCAAGAGACCCGCGATGTACAGGTGATTCTACTGGATGACGCCTTCCAGCACCGCTACGTCACTCCCGGATTAAACATCTTGCTAGTGGACTACCACCGCATGATAACAGAAGACCAGCTCTTACCGGCAGGCCAACTGAGAGAACGCGTCTCTAACAAGGTTAGGGCCAACATGGTCATTGTGACCAAGTGTCCGCGTGACCTGACACCCATAGGATATCGCGTGGTACAGCAAGCTCTGCACCTAAAACCTTTCCAAAGCTTATTCTTCAGCACCTTCAAATACGGAAATCTGAAGAGGCTGTTCGGTGAGGGAGAAATGCAACTGGAACGAATACGCAAAGACAATATGCACGTCTTGCTAGTGACAGGTATAGGAAATCCACAGCAGATGGAGCAGGATATGAGAAAGTTTGCACAATATGTCACCCCACTCTCCTATCCAGACCATCACTATTACACCTCAAAGGATGCCAAGGAGATCAACCGCGCAGCACATAACATGCCCCAACCCATGATTATTGTCACAACGGAAAAGGATGCGCCCCGACTGAAGGACCTGAAGGGTTTGGATGAACTGGTTCGTGACAATCTGTTCGTTTTTCCCATAGAAACAGAGATTCTCAAAAATAAAGAAACCACAATAATTAATCAAATCATAGACTATGTACACAAAAATTCTTGAAACATCAGCTTGGATAAAAGAGAGAATGCCCAACAATCCTCTGACAGCCATTATTCTGGGAACAGGTTTGGGTCGTTTGTCTGAAAAAATAGAGAAAACATTATGCATACCCTATAGTTCTATCCCCAACTTCCCCATATCTACCGTTGAAGGACATAGCGGTCAGCTTATCTTTGGGAAATTGGGCGGCAAGGATATCATGGCCATGGAAGGACGCTTCCATTACTATGAGGGTTACAATATGAAGGAGGTGACCTTCCCCATAAGGGTGATGTATGAATTGGGCATCAAGACGCTATTCGTAAGTAATGCAGCAGGAGGTACCAACCCCAGTTTCCGCATCGGTGACATCATGATTATCACGGACCATATCAACTACATGCCCGAGAACCCATTGCATGGTCCAAACGTACCCACAGGCCCTCGCTTCCCAGATATGGGAGAGGTTTACGACCCTGAACTGGTACAACTGGCAGATACCATTGCCACAGAGAAGAAAATCAAGGTTAAACATGGCGTATATCTGGCAACCCAAGGGCCTACCTATGAGACCCCGTCGGAATACAGAATGTTCGCTCACTGGGGTGCCGATGCTGTAGGTATGAGTACCGTACCTGAAGTGATTGTGGCTCATCATTGCGGCATACGCTGCTTTGGTGTCAGCATCATCACGGACTTAGGCGTAAACGGCAAGATTGTAAAGGTTACTCACGAGGACGTACAGAAGGCTGCCAACGAGGCCCAGCCAAAAATGGCGGCACTGATGGAGGAGATGATAAGACGCTCGTAAGCGCAATCGAAAATTAGCTTTACGGTTAGCGGTTAGCAAAATCAACAGTAAACAGTAAACTAAAAACAAAATTGGAAATATCAGAATTGGGTGAGTTTGGTCTGATACGACGACTCACAGAGGATTTGAAAATAGAAAACCCAGGCACCCTGAAGGGAGTGGGAGATGACTGTGCTGTACTTTCACCCACAGAAGGTACACAGACATTGGTGACTACCGACCTGCTGATGGAAGGCGTTCACTTTGACTTAACATACGTTCCCCTGAAACATTTGGGATACAAGGCTGTGATGGTGAACCTAAGTGACATATACGCCATGAACGGTACACCCAGACAGATAACAGTTAGTCTGGCCGTCAGCAAAAAGTTCACAGTAGAGGATATAGAGCAGCTATATGACGGCATGAAGCTGGCCTCTGAGAAACACCACGTGGACATTGTGGGTGGCGATACCACCAGCAGCATGACAGGACTGGCTATCAGCATAACAGCCGTAGGAGAAGCATTACCAAAAGACATCGTATATCGTAACGGTGCCAAGGAGACAGACCTGATTTGCGTCAGCGGAAACTTAGGCGCTTCCTACATGGGCTTACAACTGCTGGAGCGTGAGAGAGCGGTGTATCTTTCACAAGTTGACAAGTCGGGCGAAAAGAAAACCAGCAATTCATCAACCGTAAATGACTTCCAACCTGATTTTTCTGGTTATGAATACCTATTGGAAAGGCAACTGAAGCCGGAAGCTCGCAGAGATATCATTGAAGCTCTGGCAAAAGCCAACATTCACCCTACAAGCATGATGGACATTAGCGACGGTCTGAGCAGTGAGCTGATGCATATATGTTCGCAGAGCAAAGTAGGTTGCAGGGTGTACGAAGACCGCATCCCACTGGATTACCAAACAGCAGCTATGGCAGAGGAGATGAATATGAACGTTACCACCTGCGCCCTGAATGGCGGCGAAGACTACGAGTTGCTCTTTACCATTCCCCTATCCGACAATGACGCCATCAACAAGATAGAGGATGTAAAGGTAATAGGATATATTACCAAAGAAAATCTGGGTAAGTATCTTATCTGCAGAGACGGAAGCGAATTTGAGTTGAAAGCACAAGGGTGGAATCCGCTCCAATAATTTTCGTCCGTTTTTTTGGAAGTTTGACAAAAAAGCATTACCTTTGCACTCGCTTTGACAGAAGAGTCATGGTGCCATAGCTCAGTTGGTAGAGCAAAGGACTGAAAATCCTTGTGTCCCCGGTTCGATTCCTGGTGGCACCACAGACCAAGATTAGAACTCCAGGTAAGCCTGGAGTTTTTCTATTTTTAGCGGGGTAAAGCCCTCCAAACCCTTAAGGTCCTCTACACCTTTTATATCACCATAAGCCTTACGGTACTCCACAATAGCACGTGCCTGGTAAAAGGAAATATAGGGATGACTCATCAATCGCTGCAAAGAGAGCTTGTTCACATTTACCTTTCTCACAGGAGCTTCCGCAGAGACCTTAACCCACTGCAGAATTTCATCGGGCATAGCACAGGCTTCCATCACTTGCTCAGCATTACGGTAGCCCCCTAACTTACGCCGATATTCCACAATCTTATTTGCTCGATACGTACCGATGCCAGGGATACGCATCAACTCTGTTGTATCTGCAGCATTGATATCAACCTGCGTAACCGTATCAAACTTACGGGAGCGTTCGGCTACGGAATCCTTCTGATGAGAAAGCACCGTCTTTTCTACCTCCCTGCCCTGTAAGGCATTCCTTTCCTGTGAGAATGATTGTTTCTCAGCCTCATCTATATATTGAAACTGACGTGCTATCCGTACCTGTGGACCTAAGCGATCCCACAGTTCATACGTCATTCCTGGCAAACGCTTAAATTCCTCCGGCGTATGATACCTACCGTGTTTCGCCCTGTACTTATATATGGCACGAACCTGCCAAGAAGCCAAGCCTAACCTAAGCAAGGTAGTACTGTCTGCCGTATTGGGATCAAAAGGGAATGTCTCTACCTTTTCCTCGGCAACAGCATAGACGACAGGACGAGAGCCTGAGCTTTTCCTTTGAGCATAAGAAGAGAGAGCTTTCTGCCGTGAAAGAGACTTTTCAGGTTTTTGCCAAGAATAGATGTAAACAGCCAACACCACCAAAACCACAACCCACTCTAACAACAAAAGACCCCTGCGAGCCGAATTTGAGAGAAGAGGCAGACGACGTTTCATCACAGCAACTCGTTAACAAAAATAAGCGTAATGGCTATGGGAACCACGTATTTTATAAGGAAAATATACACGCGGAACAGACGGAAAGGAACGGTACCGTTGTTGGTAAGTTCGTTGTAAACCAGTTTTCTATCCAGATACCAACCAGTAAAAAGGCAAATAATAAGTCCGCCTACAGGCATAATGATTTTTGAGGCACAGAAATCGAAAAGCTCAAATGTCGTTAAGCCAAAAACAGTAAAATCACTTAGCACACCAAATGACAGGCAACACAGCACGCCTAAAGCCATACAGCTGGCGGAAGCCAAAGCCGATGCCTTCTGGCGACGAATATTGAATGCTTCTATAACATAGGCTGTCACCGATTCATGCAAAGACATTGCACTGGTGAGTGCAGCTAATAGCAAGAGCAAATAGAATAAACTTGAAAAAAAATAGCCCAACAAAGGAACGCCATGAAAAGCTATGTTGAAGACATGGGGAAGGGTTACAAATACAAGGCCCGGCCCCTCGTTGGGATTCACGTTAGGAACACTGAAAACGGCGGGAAAGATAATAAATCCGCTCAAAACAGCCACAAAGGTATCAATGGAACATACGCTAAAGGCGGTCTTTACCAACTTGGTATCAGAAGTAAAATAGGAAGCGTAGGTACACAAACAACCCATAGCCAAACTTAGGGAGAAGAACGCCTGCCCCATAGCGCTCAGCACTACACTGGCAGTTACTTTGCTAAAATCAGGTTTCAGGAGGAATTGCAACCCCTTCCCAACACCGGGCATACCAAAAGAGCACACTACCAATATGCCGATAATAAGCAGCAACAGGGGCATCATAATCTTTGAAAAACGTTCAATACCCGACTGTACACCACGTGCAATCACCAAATGCGTCATCAGCATGAAAACAACGGCATACACAAGTGGCAGGTAGGGGTTGGATACAAATGTGGAAAAATAGGCTGAATAATCCTGATCAGCCAAGAAAGCGCCCTTTAGTGATTGCACCATATAATAGAGCGTCCATCCGCTGATAATGGTATAATATGAAAGAATAAGGAATGCCACAAACACCCCAGCCACGCCTTCTATTCTCCACCACTTACCAGGTGCCAACTTAGAGAAGGCTGTGATAGTATTAGCATGAGTATGTCTGCCGATGAGAAACTCGCTCATCATAACAGGAACGCCAACGGCCAATACGCATAAAAAATATATAAGGATAAAAGCAGCACCACCATTATTACCCACCTCTGTAGGGAAACGCCACACATTTCCCAGACCTACTGCACTACCGGCAGCGGCCAACACGACACCCAACTTACTGGTAAAGTTTTTTCTCTTCTCTGCCATCTTTATTTAAACAGTTTTGCCACTTCGTTTAGGAACACCATCCCCACGCCTATAGGGGCAACCCATCTTATTAGGAAGATAAGTACCCTAAGACCTCTTACTTTCAGCGTTCCGTTATTGGTAAGTTCATCTGTCAAAAGTTTACGATCCAGATACCAACCGGCAAACAACGTTATGAATATTCCTCCAATAGGCATGACAAACATGGCAGTAGCAAAATCGAACCAACTAAAGACAGTCATGCCGGCCAACGTATAATCCTTCCACGGACCAAAGGACAGCGAGCACGCTGCGCCCAATACCAAATAAACCAACGTTACCAATGTGGCAGCATGTTTGCGCGTAAGATTATAATGTTCACTTACAAAAGCCGTACAAATCTCATGCATGGAAATGCTACTGGTAAGAGCTGCCAGCAAGAGGAGCAGATAAAACAGAGTCGAGAAGACATAACCTACCAAAGGCATCTGCGCAAAGGCGCTGCTAAACACATGGGGCAATGTAATAAATACCAAGCCTGCGCCTGCATCAGCCTGCACACCCTCAACACTGAAGACGGCAGGAAAGATAATGAATCCGCTTATGATAGCTACCAAGGTATCAATGGCGCAAACATTAATGGCAGAGCCTGCAAGGTTCATGTTCTTATTGAAATACGAAGCATATGTGGCCAGACAACCTATTCCCACGCTCAGTGAGAAGAACGCCTGTCCCATAGCACTCAGAACGACGTGGGGTGTCACCTTGGAAAAATCAGGCTTCAACAAGAAACGAAGTCCTTCGGCAGAGCCTGGCATGCTGACAGAACAACCCACCAATATTACAATAATAAACAATAATAGGGGCATCATCAACTTGGAATATCTTTCTATTCCGCCCTTTATGCCTCGTATCACCACCAGATGAGTTAGCAATAGGAACAGAGCCATATAAATCATGGGGCTCCATGTATCAGACACAAAGCTATTGAAGGTTTGAGCCGGATCTGTCCCGCTAATACGATGCATAGCAGCATCGACAGTGTATTTCAGCGTCCATCCTGCCACAACACTATAGAACGAGAGTACCAGAACACCACCTAACACGCCTAAAAAGCCGATTATTATCCACCATTTGGCAGGGGCTAGTTTACGGAAGGCATGAACGATATTGGCACCAGAAGAACGGCCAATAACGAACTCGCTCACCATAACAGGCATTGCCAGAAACAGGACAAAGGCTATATATACCAAAATGAAAGCTGCACCCCCATTTTGCCCAACTTCAGTAGGGAAACGCCAAATATTGCCTAGTCCCACAGCACTTCCAGCTGATGCCAATACCACTCCAAGTTTGCTACCAAACCGACCTCTGTTATTCATATTTATCTACAAAAGCAACGATAAAATCGCACAAAAGTACAAAGATTTTTGTAACTTTGCAACAAAATTGCCGTTTATACTATCAAAATGGAAACAAAGTACATTCATAAATACCCATTTACACTACTGACAGTCTGCATAATAGTCTGCCTATCCCTGTTTCCCATTCCAGAGATTCCGCAGGCTCCCGATGTACCGTTTTTGGACAAATGGACACACATGGTAATGTATGGCGGACTGTGCTTGATTATCTGGTATGAGTATCTACGTTCACACAAAAGTATAAACGCACAGAAGATAACTCTTTACGGCTATATCTGTCCTGTGGCTATGAGCGGTCTGTTGGAGCTAGCACAAGAATATCTGACAATATGCAGGAGTGGAGAATGGCTAGACCTTCTGGCCAATACCACGGGTGCCACACTAACCTACTTGATAGGCTGGTTGATACTAAAGAGGTTCGTTCAATCCAAGAAATAGCAAGAAAAGACACTTTTTTCCATTTATCGGGATTACTATCAAAAAATATGTGTATCTTTGCATCGCAAATGGTGATACCTGCACCCCTATTTTAAATGGAGGATGCGGCGTAGAGAGGGAATCCGGTGCAAGACCGGAACAGTGCCCGCTACTGTAATTACCTTCTTCGCAGCGCACAAATAGTCACTGGAAATACTCTGGGAAGACGCGCTGACGGGTAAAAGTCAGGAAACCTGCCATTTTGCGAGTTAAACAATCATCCTCGGGACAAGGATGCATGAATTAAATTTTGACTTTAGTCATTAGACTCTAGACCTTGGTCGTCAGACTACGGGCTTTGGTTAGTTATGCATTGTGGATTAAACACCATAAAGAATTACTATCTGCGAGCGATTCTGGCTATCGTATTGGCATTTGTTGTGAAAACAAATGCCAATGCGCAGAATCCTGATAACAGGAAAGACTCTGTAAAACAGATGAATGAGGTAATGGTTACCTACAAAAGACCCGTAAAGACCATTGCAACATCCCAGACACTGAGCGGTGCCGACTTGCAGGCACTGAGCACAACATCAGTAGCAGACGCGTTAAAGTACTTTTCTGGCGTACAGATAAAGGACTACGGGGGGCTGGGCGGACTGAAAACCGTAAACGTCCGGTCTTTAGGAGCACAGCATGTTGGTGTCTATGTTGACGGCATCCGCATTACCAACGCACAAAACGGAACAGTGGACTTAGGTAAATTCTCACTTTCAAGCATGGAATCTGTATCGCTTTACAATGCCAACAAACTTGATTACTGCCAGTCAGCGAGCGAGTACGCCTCAGGCGCTACGATATACCTGCAGACACGACGCCCAACACGCGACTCGCTCGCTGTGCAGTTGCGCAACGCATCATTTTCTACTTGGATGACCAAACTGAACGGTCAGTTCGACTGGCGCGGATGGCAGGGATTTATCGATGGAGAATACTGCACATCACGAGGGGACTACCCTTTCCGCTATCACTCAGAATACGAGGATACGGTAGGCAGGCGCGCCAACAGCGACATACAATATGGACGCATTGAAGCAGCATTGTTCAAGGGAGGATTCTCCTCACATATTTATTATTACGACTCCGACAGAGGCTGCCCAGGTGGTATTGTTCGCAGACTAAGCGATAAATACACGAATGTGGGAAGGGAATGGGACAGAGACTTCTTTGTGCAAGCCAGCTATCAGGGACGTTTCTATAAAAAACTTCTCTTTAAGACCAACACCAAATATACCAACGAATACCTGCGCTACTGTACCGACTACCCCGAAAACCAGAACACTGCTCGCGTAGACAACCACTACAGGCAACAAGATATCTACGGTGCCATATGCGTGGCCTACATGCCTTGGTCTTGGCTATCAGTATCAACAAGCTATGATATCCGTTACAGTATTCTACGTGCTGACCTGAAACGTTTTGATGATGTGAAACGCGTAGATCAGAAACAGGTATTAGCCGCACAGATGAATCACAAGGGTATTCAGGCTGCTGCATCATTGCTGCATCAGCGGTACAACGACTTTACCTTTGCCCATGTAGGAGCGGCTGACCCGTTGGACCGCTGGACACCTGCCGTCTCTCTGGCATATACATTATATAATATAACACTACGCGGGTGGTATAAGGAGATTTTCCGTGCTCCAACACTCAACGATCTCTATTATACGCAAGTAGGTAACCGTAATTTGAAACCAGAATACACCAAACAATGGAATCTGGGCGTAGAGTATCATCTTGATAATTCAAAATTCAAAATTCAAAATTCAAAACTAGCGTTAGACATTCAGTGTGACGTTTACCTGAATAAAATAGAGAACCGCATTGTCTGCCTGCCGCTGAAAGGGACCTATACATGGTCTATGATGAACTATGGCTATACCTTTTGCCGTGGACTAAATGCCACTGTCAAAGGTCACTATACAAGAGGACCATGGAGTGCCTCGCTGCTTACCACACTTACCTGGCAACGTGATTTGGACCGCACTAATCCGGAAGATGAAGACATGTACGACAAACCAATATGCTACTCTCCTACCCTATCGACAGGTATCACAGCCATCATAGGCTGGCGTGCATTGCAGTTTACCACTTCTTACCTGTATGTGGGCGAACGTATGTGGAGCAAAGCTGATCCAGAGGATATCCTTGAGCCTTATCACAACGTAGATATGAAGTTATCCTACACTCACCCTGTGGGAAAGACCTCACTGGGGCTATGTCTGGAGGTATGTGATGTATTGGACATTCAATATGAACACATACCACGATACCCTATGCCGGGAAGAAACTACAAACTGACACTCTCGTTCGGTATTTAAAACATTGGACATTATGAAACATGTGACATTAATACTTTCATGGTTTATTGCAGTAAGCATTCTGGCGCAGGAAAGAATCATCTTGCTGAATGAAGGACTATGGCAAGCAGACAATGGGAGGATGACATACTTTGAAGGCGGAGCAATTGTAAGTAACCAGTGGTTCCGCGACAAGAATGGCTTTAAGTTGGGCGACACGCCCAATGATATTATTCAGGTCAACGAAAACCTAATAGCCATTGCCATCAACTGGTCGAACGTGGTTCAGTTTATCAGACCCGACGGCAAGGCCGTGGCTGCTACAGAGGATGTTCCCAACAACCGTAAACTATGTACGGATGGCAAATATGTCTATGTCACCAGCTACGGGCATGAATGCGAGACGATAAACGGCACCCAATTCTTCGAGAAAGGCTTTGTGGCAAAGATAGACATTAGCAACTTCAAGGTCATTGCCACCTGCGAGGTAGGTTACGAGCCTGAAGGCATTGCACTTTACGACGGATACCTTTTCGTTGCCAACACAGGTGGGTATGCCTTTGAGGAAAATCATGAATATGAGACTACTGTGAGCATTATGAATTCCGAAACAATGAAGGTGGAAAATACCATTGATGTGGAGCAGATTAACCTCTACGGCAAGTTGTCGCAGAGCGGACAGTATCTGTGCATCAACTCGCCAGGCGACTATTACGGGATTCCAGCCGCATGCATCATCTTCGATTGTGAGAAAGCGCTGCAAGGAGATGATGATTGTTTCGTAAAATTAGACTATGCTTCTACATATAGCTGTACTGCTCAGGATGGCAGATTTATGGCCATTGGTTCGCGTTTCTCATACATCACAAATGAATATGAATTTAATTACGTTACGATAGACCCAAAGGAAGTGATGGTAAGTCTGGGTGGAAGCGGTATAGAAGAACAGTTCCCAGGTACAGTATTGGACGACATTAAAAACATGATGATGCCCTATGGTTTGTACGTGAACCCCTATTCTGGCTATATCTATGCTACAGATGCCGGTTCGTTCGAGGGCGCAGGCTATCTGTACCAGTGGTCACCAGAAGGAAAATTCATTGGTAAGCACAAGGTTTACATCAACCCTGCACACTTTCTGGCACTGCCTCCAGAAGGATATTGGGATGGAATTAATCCTTCTCTACCTTCTTCCCCGAGGGGAGAAAAAAATCCCACCTATGACATGATGGGCAGGAAAACAGATTCTTCATTCAAAACCCAAAACTCTAAACTCATAATCGTTGACGGGAAAAAGATATTATACAATAAATAGTGTTTAACTAACTTCAATTAAAACAACATGAAGAAGCTATTACTCTCTTTCATGGCGTTAGCAATATTCTCTATAATTGCTAATGCATCCAGCGTAAAGGTGACGATGAACACCACATCACCCACCATGAGTCTGGTAGACAAAGCTACAGGTAATGCTGTAGAGGTAGGAGAACCCGCCAATCGTGTCTATACGTTTGACGTTCCTACAGGTACCTACGTCCTTACTGCCTATGGCACGAAGAACAATGTCATAAATGGCACGATCGAACTCAATGTGACCGAAGAGGCCGAACAAGAGTTCACCGTACTTACAAACACCATCTATGCTACCAATAAAGATTGGACAGTTGATACTGACTTCACCATTGAGGTGACCGTGAACACCCGAGAAGGCGTAAAGCAGGAGATTACCATTGGCAATAGCATTACAGCCAATCGCAAGACGTTCCTTGCCTTGAATGGCAACAGCTACTATGCTGCGCTGGTTCCCAGTGAGGCTCACCAGGCAGAGGATTATATGACACTCTACAAACAGGGCACATTGACTGGTGGTATTAATATCTCAGGTGCTATTCCTCAGGGGGCCGACTACACCATTACAGTACCTGCCGATGCTGGGTTCTTCTTGGGACTGAAGTTCAGCCATTTCGTTGCTTTTACCCCAATTGAGCCTAAAGCAGTGGAAAACGAAGGTAGCATCAAAAAGCTAACTTATCGCCTGGCGAATGGTCAGGTATATAATTATCGCACATGGAAGGACGGCGGACTGACACAGGCTGGCTACTTCTCAATGAATTTGGACGAGACCAAACGTCCTGTGTTGGCATTCAGCAATGCTGACTACGAAGCCTTTGGTGCCAAGACTATCAAGCATGACGTACAGTGGAACGGAGGCTACGAGACGGGTGACATCTTTGTGAATATCAATGAACGTGGTCATCTGAAACTGAATGTAGGTGACACCTTCGATGCACATGCCATGCGTTCTTGGGAGTTGACAGACAACTCTACGAACAACTATTTTATGGAGCCCGACTTCCACTACACCGTCATTGGACTTGATGGTACTCCCTGCAAGGATGTGATTACGATTGAGGAAACAGAGGGCGACCCATGGGCAACCATCAAAGCAGTAGGAGACGGTACGGTTATCGTGCTAGTGACCTATGACGCCATCGGACTGAACTACTATAGCAATACGACGAAAAATGCCTATATGGGCGGTGAGTACTGGAGTGCCATCTGGCCTGAAAACACAGCAGCCTATGTGGTAACCGTAGGTGGTGGTGCTACTGCTATCAATCCCAATATGGTGATTAATGAATCATATAATGAAGACACGAAGAAACTGGCTGGCAAATACGTTGATGCAGAGCACGATGTATTCTACTATCTGGATTCAGAAGATGGATTTGCCTTTACCTTCAAGCCTACTGGTGTAGAGAATGTAGAGATTGCCTATCCTACGATTGGTGAGCAGATGGCTACCTATACTGGTTTCGGCACATCAGGTGTAACCAAGAACGAAGACGGCTCTTACACCGTACTCTTGAAGGAAGGTCGCCAGATTGTCCGACTGACTGATGCTGCAGGTGATGCCGTATACCAAGTATTGACAGCTAAGCCATGCCATCGCGAGATTACTAACGTCACACGTCAGGGCAGTAACTCTTATATCCCTGGCGATCAGGTGAAGATTCAATATTCAGGATTGCGCCATCCTGCCAACAAGATGGCCGGTATCTATAACATGTCGGCCTATGTAACCTATAACGGCACCCCCAATGGTACTTCTCTGATTTTGGGTAGCGGTCAATATACCTTTGGTTCTGCTCCATCAGCTCAGGCCGTTACAGTTACAATACCTAATGATGGTAGCACAGAATTATTGATGAACGAGGGCGTTATTCAGGTAAACGGATTTGGAGACCCTATTGGTAACCATCGCTACACCAGTCGTCTGTATGGACGTTCAGCCAACTTCACTGCTATTGCACATAAGACATTCTTTGGAGCTATACCTGAGATTTGCATTCCCATTAAGGAGGCTAAGCAGTTTGCCATTCGTTTGCAGTGCGAACAGGATGATGTAAACTACACACTGACACGTAATGGTGAGGCTGTGACACTCAATGACGATGGCACCTATACAGGTACATATGGCGACTATGCTCTGACTGCATCTAAGGCTGGGTATCGCTGCTATCGCAACACTTATTCTATTAATGATGAGGCAGAAGGCGAGCAGATCTTCGACGTAACACTGACTGCCACTGACGAGACTACATGGGATGGAATAACCCAGACGGAGCCTACTGCTGTAGAGGGCATCTATCAGATTGGAACGGGTGCAGAACTGGCATGGTTCGCCAATCAAGTGAATAACGGAGAATACACGACAAAGGCTGTACTGACTGCAGACATTGATCTGGGCGATTATACATGGACACCCATTGGCGGTTCAACAACAGCTAAGGCATATCAGGGCGAATTTGATGGAAAGGGACATACCATTAAGGGGCTCTATATCAACAATGCCGCAGAAACCTATCAGGCACTCTTCGCGTATCTGAAGGATGCTTCAGTTAGCAACGTAACTGTTGATGGAGAGATTTCCGGTAAGCAGTATGTTGCTGGCATTGCTGCCAATATGGGCGCCAACTCTACCATCGACCGTTGTGCGAATAACGCCAAGATTACAGGTGCCAGCACCTATGTGGGTGGTATCACGGGTTATGTAGGCGTGGCAACGGCTAAGGTTACCAACAGTTATAATACAGGTGATATTATAGGTACTACCAACTGTGGTGGCGTAGCTGGTTCAAATAATGCTACTGCCGTTATCGAGAACATATTCAATCTGGGCAATGTACAGGGTACCACTGTTGGTGCATGTATCGGCGGAACCACCAAGAAAGATAATGTCAAGAATGCCTTTGCAATGCAAGAGTATGGCATTGTTTCTGGTCAGATTACCGTTACCGACGATCAGATGAAGTCAGGCTATGTAGCTCACCTGCTAGGTGAAGCATTCGGACAGAACCTGGGCATTGATGCCTATCCTTCTTTTAATGAGGCAAGAGTTTACCAAGTTAAATACACCACCAGCTTCTCCGAAGAGGTTGACTCTCTATATACCAATGGTACATTGCCTAAGTTTGAACCTGTAGATGATCTGTATCCCACATGGTTGGACGAGAAGGATGGTAAGATTGTTACAGAAATTTCAAATGATGCTACACTGTATGTCAAATATGCTCCTTTCACTCCCGCCGTTGCTACCTTCGAGGATATAACAGACATAACAGCGCCCGTAGACGGACATATCAGTGTTGGTACTGAAGAGGACGACGAACGTGAATTCTTCACCAGCGGCGACTTCGCTTTCAGTAGCGGTTGCATGAGCGATTGGGATTACTGGTACTGGTTTGGCTATGCTAATCGCAAAGATACTAAATATGAGACACTTGATGATCAGTGGAACAACATCATGGGTGGCGGATATGATGGCTCTGCTACATATGGCGTTGCTTTTGCTGCAGCCTTCAATGGTCCATGCTATGTAACGCTGCTTTCTGAGAAACCAGCCGTCGTCCCTGGTTTTTATATCACTAACAGCAGCTATGCCTTCACCTCTATGCTGAATGGCGATGGCTTTGCCAAGAAGTTTGACAAGGGTGACTGGTTCAAACTCACCATCACCGGCTATGATGCAGAAGACAAGGTTACAGGTACCAAGGATTACTACCTGGCAGACTTGCGTGATGAGGCTACGGCTTTCATCATTGACGATTGGCGCTATGTTGACCTCACCAGTCTGGGTAAGGTCGCAAAAATTGGCTTTGACCTGTCCAGCAGTGACACTGGTGACTATGGTATGAACACACCTGCTTACTTCTGCTTCGACAACTTTGGCGCTGAGGGCAAAGAAATATTACCCGAGAAGAATATTGCCATTGTACCTGCTGCCGGCTATGCGACGTTTGTAGCAAAGAAAGATGCCGACTTCACAGCCTCTCCCGTTCAGGCTTATGCTGTGACAGAATCCGAAGTTAAGAATCAGGTACACCTGACACCCATTACCGAGGCATGCGCTGGCGAAACACTTCTTCTAAGGGGCGATGCAGGTGCTTATCTTCTTCCCACAGCTACCAACAAACCAGCTGCAATTGAGTGTAACTTGCTGAAGTCCGCAGAAACAGACGTTGTTGCAGATGGCAGTCAATATATTCTGGCTAAACCAGAAGGAAAAGAAATTGGTTTCTATCAAGCAACCACAGGGACTACCATCGCAGCAGGCAAGGGTTATCTTGACATCGTATCAGGCGATGTAAAAGTCTTCTACTTTGCTGATGACGATGCTACTGGCATTGAAAACATTGAAAACGAGACATTGAGAACAGAAAAATCTGTTTACAACCTTAACGGCCAACGCATGAACAAACTTCAACGAGGTCTGAATATTGTAAATGGACGTAAAGTTGCTGTGAAGTAATCTTCTAATAAAGATTCATTAGGCGAGGCATTGTATCAGACAGTGTCTCGCCTTTTTCTTTATATAGAAACGAAAATTTCCATCCAACTTGAACAACGAATAAAATTTATTCGTATATTTGTGGCCATGTTAGCGTATTAGAAATCTAAAATTAATATTATTTAAACACTATGAAACATCAGACAATTAGAGATGTGTTGTTGGGTGCCGGCTTGCTGCTTTCGCTGACAGCGAGTGCCCAAAAGTTTGACTCTGAACTTCATCTGAGTTCAGAAAAAGACGTGTATTGGTACCGCATCGTCAACGCTCTACCAGGAATGGAAGAGTTTGCAGTAACAGACTTCAGTGAAGAAGATGAGCTCTGTCCTGCCCAGTTATTCAAAACTGAAGAGAGTGACCAGAAAAGCCAATGGAAACTAACCGCTCGTGCTGATGGCAAAATAGTTATCACGAACCGTGCCACAGGTCAAGAACTGGATGGTACGTCAGTGAACATGGGCAACTACAATGCTACACTGATTATGCCAGAAGGAACCTCCTTTGGTTTTACCATAACATCCTTGGGAGACAATGCTTTTAAGATAGAGAGCGTAGAAGATGATGATGTAAACCGCTGTCTTGCCGTTGTCGACATGGATGCATTACCCATTTCCTACCCCGAAGAGAACCTGAGTACATCTGTCATAGGATGGAAGTTTCTTCCCGTGGAGATTGATTCACAAACCGGTATAGGAACAGCCCAAAGCACAAAGTCTGTTATCCGCGTAACCAACAAACGTATCAGCGTAAGTGGTGCCAAATGGCAATTATTTAATGCTCAAGGTGTAGAAATGCCCCGCACTACCCGACTGGCTACTGGCGTTTACATGGTGAAGATAGGAGAGAAAACCGTAAAGATTTTTGTTAACTAAGAATAAAGCTATTTAAAACAATGAAAAAACATATACTTCTTTTCGCGACTCTACTCATGACCCCATGGTCAATGTTCAATATTCAATGTTCAACGACTTGGGCACAGAGTTATGTTGTCAGTTCGCTAGCTACCCCTGGCGCTGCCACCTTTAAAGCAGACGAGATAAAGGACGGCGTTATCACACTGCCCTTTACCATGACCATGAAAAAGATAACGGTAGATACAAACCAAGCAGTTTCCGTGAAGAGTGGCGCCATGTGGCTGAGAGCATCATTCATGGATGGCGTACTATCCTTGATGCCTACTCTTAACAATACAGGCGAGCCCCGTACCACAACCCTAACCATCACCAGCAAGGACTTCCGCCCCTTGATTATTACCGTTAAACAAGAGGCTCCTTTGTCCTTTGCCGTTATCTCGGACACACATGTTGGCAACACATGTGGTGCTGGATACAAGGTAAAGATTCCACAGGCATTGCAGACTCTCACCTCTAAAGGAGCGCTGGATGCATTAGTTGTTGTTGGTGACCTTACAGACGGAGGTACAACCAAACAGTACGAGGAGTTTGTGGGCTTTTTGGGTGATGAGGAAAACATCGTCAACCCTGTAGATAACTTCCTGTTTATGATGGGTAACCATGATAACTTTGACGGCAATGGTAAAAAAAACTATACGTCTGGACTACAGGCCTTCAATGAGGGGAATGATTATCCGCTACATCAGTATAAACTAATAAAGGGATATCCCTTCATTACCATAAGTACCCTTGGGAAAGCTAACAACGATCTTTCCAACGACGACAACGGGACCAACTCTTATCCAAGTGACACAGTAGAAGAACTGGAAAGAATGTTGGCAAAAGCAACTGAAGATGCTCCAGGCAAACCCATTTTCATCTTTACACATGTTCCACCACGTTGGACTTGCTATAGTGCGTGGGCTGAATATGAGAATGGTGAGGCATGGTGCATGAAGGTGCTAAACAAAACACTGAACAAATATCCCCAGGCTGTAGTTTTTGCTGGTCACAGCCACTATCCTTTGGGCGATCCACGTAGCATACATCAAGGTGCCAATCCGAACAGTTCCCGCAATAACTACTACACAGCTATCAATACCGCCAGCACGACATACTCGGAGATTCATCCTAAAGCCGTAGAGGCAGGAATCCATCCCGAAGGCTATACAGATGTCACAGAGGGTATGATTCTGGTTGAAAAGACAAATGGTGACATTGAAATTCGTCGTTATGACACATATCGTGATATTGAGATTGATCCCGAGAACCGCTGGGTTCTGAAGGCTCCCTTTGACGGCAGTCAGTTCCAATATGCCGATATCCGCGACAAAGATGACAACCCCAACGGAGTATCATTACGCGATGGTCTGCCTGCGCCCAAATTTGATGAAGAGGCATCGCTTGAGGTAGTTCCCTCCGAAGACGATGTTAAAGTAACCTTTCCACAGGCTACGGACAATGAATGCGTCTTCCGCTATAATATTCGAGTACTCAAGGACAATATGATTGTAAAAAGCGCCTTTGAATTTTCTCAGTTCTACTTGACTACAGATATGCCACAGGAACTCTCTTATACTGTTAGCGGTCTAAAGCCTAATACAGAATATAAGCTGGAAGTTATTGCATACGATTCATGGGACAACCAGTCAGAGGCACTTAGCACCACCTTTACAACCTTAAATGATGATCGTCCAGTACCTGAAGCCGTTGGCTGTTGGACTTTTGACAATGCAAATAATCTATTGGCCGGTTCTGGTAAAGCAACCCTAACTGGAGCTGTCATAAAATCAGGAAATCTGAACACATCGGCTGATTTAGCTTCTATTGGCATCACACCTGTGGACGGTCCACAAGACGGAAACGGTGCAATCAGTATTCCCGTTGGTTCTGGTTTGAAAATGGCCAACAACCTCACAAAGCAAAGCCTAAGCAGTTATACCCTAATGTTTGACATCTGCTCAAAAGAACTCAGTGGCTATACCGCACTATATCAGAATGACCTTACTAATAAAAAGGATGGCAGTTTCTTTATACATAACAGCGGATTAGGTATAAATTCCAATGGCTTAGGCTACAATGGTACCCTCACCTCTGGCAAGTGGCATAGAGTAGTGTTTGTCGTTAAGAACAACTTGCCAACCATTTATCTGGATGGTCTTCAGGTTGGGCAGGCAGCATCAGCCAATGCTACCAACTGGCAAATGGGCACTGGAGCACTTTTCTTCTTGGATGATAACGGTGAAGAGCACAATATTACTGCATCAGAAATCCGCTTCTGGGATGAGCCCCTCAACAGTAAGCAGGTTATTAAATTGGGTACCGCCACAGGAGAAGCAATTCCTGAGCCAAACCCCATACCAGAGACCATCGGCATTTGGACATTTGACCTCAAAGACAACCCTATGGCTGGCACCGGCATTGCAACATTACAGCCTGCCAATCATTCAACCGATTCAAGTTCTCCTTATGTAACCGTTAAAGATGATATAGCAGATGCGGGTATAACTACTATTGCAGGACCTTCAGAAGGAAACGGAGCTCTAAAGATTTCCGTTGGTTCAAGTCTGAAATTGACCAGCAATATCGGTGTAGAAAGTATGAATACTTACTCCATCCTATGGGATGTCAAAGCCGATGATTATTCCAGCTATATTCCGCTGTTGCAGAACGACCTCAGCAACACCAAAGATGGTAGTCTATTCATCAACCAAAATATGGTGGGATTGAATGCTGGCAACATGAAATATCACGGCAATCTTATAAACGGCCAGTGGTACCGCATTCTCTTTGTTGTTGACAATAATTATGCAACCGTCTATGTAAACGGAGAGAAGGTTGGCTTTAGCACCTCTGCAGTTCCCAAGCATTGGCAATTGCCAACTGGTGCTCTTTTCTTTGCCGATAATGATGGAGAAGAGAAGACCATAGAAACGGCCGAAATTCGATTCTGGGACAAAGCCCTTACAGCCGAACAAGCCAAACAGCTTGACTGCGTGAAATAATTTTTATTCACGTATAAACATTTACTGCCACACGAGAGAGGATTTTTTTTCACGTGTGGCAGTAATATTTTCTTAACGTAGGAGAAAAAGGCTATTCTCCTCGCCAAAGTTTATAGGGGTTCTTACGCATGTGGGAATTATAATAACGACGGTCGCCCGTTACTTCTTTACCAATAAAGGCCGGCTTACTGAAGGACTCATCCTCAGAACCTAATTCTATTTCCGCCATTACCAGTCCATCGTTATCACCATGAAACTCGTCCACTTCCCATGTATGGGTGCCATCCTCGGCTTTAATAAGGTAACGGGTCTTGTCGATGACACCAGGCTCACATATCTGCATCAAATCCTGTGCATCCTGAAGAGGAATCTCTCGTTCGAACTCATAACGCGAAAGGCCCGCCTTTCCGCTGGGCCCCTTGATGGTAAGGTATCCCTTATCATCGCGAATACGGACACGAACCGTACGGCCATTGCCTGACGCAATATATCCTTGCTGAATACGCGTATGATTATAAGCCTGGCTTTTGAATTCCCCAACAACCAGGAATTTACGTTCTATCTCGAAGTGCATCTATCGTGTTCCGTTTATTTCTCAAACAGATAAGCCGCTCCGACAAAAATCAGCACGAACATTGCTATCAGCGCAAGAGCAACGTAAGCAACGACTTTCTTACCATTAGCGGCAACCCTTTTTGAGATCTTTTCAGAATTCTTATTCTTTTTCATTGTATTAAAGTTTATAAGTTATTATTCCTGTCCTCCAAATTCCATGAGATAAGCCTTAATAAATGCATCTATCTTACCATCCATTACACCGCCTACATCACTGGTCTGGTAATTGGTACGATGGTCCTTGACACGACGATCATCAAAAACATAGCTACGTATTTGGCTTCCCCACTCTATCTTCTTCTTGCCAGCTTCCACTTTAGCCTGCTCTTCCATACGGTGTTTCATTTCCTTATCGTAGAGCATGGAACGAAGGAGTCGCATGGCATTTTCCTTATTTTTGGGCTGGTCACGGGTCTCGGTATTCTCGATGAGGATTTCTTCCTCCTCACCCGTATAGGGATCCTTATATTGGTAACGCAAGCGAACACCAGATTCCACCTTGTTAACATTCTGACCACCAGCACCACTACTGCGGAAAGTATCCCAAGAGATGCGAGCTGGCTCTATGTTTACTTCAATGGTATCATCAACCAATGGCGTTACAAAGACACTAGAGAAACTAGTCATACGTTTACCCTGTGCATTGTAGGGAGAAACACGGACCAGACGGTGTACACCATTCTCACTCTTGAGGTATCCGTAAGCATATTCACCTTGAATCTCAAGCGTACAAGTCTTTATACCGGCATCATCACCATCCAGTAGGTTACTTACTACGCACTTATAGCCATTATTCTCAGCCCAACGCATATACATACGCATAAGCATCTGTGCCCAGTCTTGTGCCTCGGTGCCACCTGCTCCTGAATTAATCTTGAGCACAGCATCCATAGCATCACCCTCGCCACGAAGCATATTCTTCAGT
Source organism: Bacteroidaceae bacterium (assembly GCA_024683455.1). GTDB lineage: Bacteria > Bacteroidota > Bacteroidia > Bacteroidales > Bacteroidaceae > Physcousia. The sequence goes on along the minus strand of JAIKYE010000082.1, from coordinate 15,965 downwards.
TCAAGGTCTTCAATGGCCTTAATAGTACGGGAATAGAGGTCGTCAACCTCCTCTTCTGTTACCAGTTCTTCCTTATAGAAATCGAAAGCAGTTTCCAGTTCATCCGACAGAGTCTTTACCTCTTCATATCCCTTTATCCACTTTTCCAATCCTTTTACCAACTTCATCTGTGCCTCGGCACGTTTCTGGTCATCCCAAAATTCAGGAGCCTGTGTACGTAATTGCTCCTCCTCGTACTGCATCCGCTTAGCATCAATATCCAAATAGCGGTTCAATTGTTCAGTACGCTCCTTTACCTCTTTTAATTGTTCTGCTGTTATCATTATTCTATCAAATCTTCTTCATACATTTTGTCAATCTGTTTCTTATAAATCTCATTTATAACAGGGCGCTTTACTTTCAGTGTGTCAGTCAACTCTCCACGCTCCAGACTGAAAGGCTCTGGCAAGAGCGTTATTCGCTTTACCTGTTCATAATAAGCGAGATCTTGCTGCATGGTTTCCAGCCTGTCTAAGACAAACTGCACAACCTGCTTATTCTGGCAGAGACCAGGCCGGTCTTGATAAGCTATATTATGACTCTTGGCATACTGCTCAAGTAACTTATATTCAGGAATTATCAAAGCCGAAACGAATTTCTTTTGGTCGGCAATAATTACAGCTTGATCTATGTAACGGTCCACACACAGCCTGGCCTCCAACATTTGAGGAGCAATATACTTCCCGTTACTTGTCTTGAAAAGATCTTTAATGCGCTCTGTCAGGAAGAGTTCCCCATCCTTGAGATATCCGGCGTCACCCGTGTGGAACCATCCCTCGCTATCGACAACCAATCCCGTCACCTCTGCTTTCCGATAATAGCCCTTGGTGATAGTGTCGCCCTTTAGCAAAATCTCATTGTTTTCACCAAACTTAATCTGAATGCCGTCCAACAAACGACCTACCGAACCAATAGTGATGGGTTTGTTCCATCTGTCAGCCGAAACAGTAGCCGTGCTCTCAGTAAGCCCATAACCCACTATCATCATGATACCTGCTGAGTGGATAAACTCCTCCACCTCTTTAGAGATAGCGGCACCTGCCGTCGGGAAGAAGTTGTGATGTTCCAAGCCTAGTGTCTTTAGCAACAAGGCTATCACCGTCTTCTCATAGAAAAGATATTGCATCTTTAATGTCAGAGGAGGTTCTAGACCCTTCATCTTATAATTGACATTATACTCCTTCCCTACACGTAACGCATCCTCCAACATCTTACGCTGAATGGGACTACTGGAGTTCATCTTCTCCTGTACGCCTGCATACACTTTCTCCCAAAAACGGGGAACGGCACACATACAGGTAGGATGCACCTCACGAAGACTCTGCAAGATTTCTGTAGGTCGAAGGTTAACGGCTAATGTACAACCTGTAGCAATGCAAAGATAAGACCATCCACGTTCAAAGACATGAGTAAAGGGAAGGAAGTTCATCACCAGATCAGAGTCGCTCAGATTAAGTACGCCATCATGAGCGCGAATAGCAGCATTATACATGCGATGGGTTAGCATAACTCCCTTACTCAAGCCCGTTGTTCCGCTGGTGTAAAGAATGTTAGCCAAATCATCCTGATCCAGTTCTGCCGTCCTCTGTTCTATTTTCACCTGATGTTTAGATGAGCGCCCCAAGTCAAGGAACTCGTCAAAATACATACTTACCTTATCTTGCTCGTCCTTTTTAACCGAGCGGTCAAAGATTATCAGTCCGCAGACACAATGTTCTATCTTCAATACTCGGTAGGCCGTTTCATACTGGTACTGCTCGCCAACAAATATATAACGTATCTTGGCATCGCTAACCATATACTTTACCTGTGTCTCACTACTGGTAGCATAGAAAGGAATGGTTACTGCACGGATGGCATAGGCACCAAAATCCACATACATACATTCTGGCATATTCTGAGAAAATACTGCCACATTTTCCTGAATGCAGATACCTAATTCCATCATGGCATTGCTCACGAGGCGTACCGTTTCTGAAAAAGAATTCCACGAGATGTCCTTCCACTTATTCTCCACAAAGTCTTTATACTTCATAGCAGTCCGGTTTCCATATTTCTTAGCCTGACTATGAATAAGTGTAGATAAAGGACTATTGTTCTGCATCTGATTATCTCGCTAAATTAACCACAAAGATAACATATATTAAGATAAAAGCCAAATAAATTTGTTTTTTTTGGAATTACAACGTAACTTTGCTCTACTTAAATGGCAATAAGATGAGTACAGAAGGGTTAACAAAAGAAGCAATAACGCTTTTAAGCAATCTGATCAGGATTCCTCGTACAAGTAGGAACGAAACGGAAGCCGCACAGTTCCTAAAAAACTACATGGAGCAGGAATGTAAGCTACCTACACAGAGCGACTGCTGTAACCTGTGGTCTATAGCACCTAACCACGACCCTCAAAAAGCCACCTTATTGCTTAATGCGCATATCGACACGGTGAAACCGGTATCCAACTGGACACGTGACCCATTTACACCCACAATAGAAGACGGAAGGTTATATGGATTAGGCAGCAATGATGACGGCGCCAGCTTAGTTTCTTTGTTGCAGGTCTTTAGGGTTTTAAGGGAACGACAACGTCCATACAACCTTATTTATTTGGCAAGTGCAGAGGAAGAAGTGAGCGGGAAAAATGGTATAGAACGCGTATTACCCTTACTCCCTCATATAGACGTTGCCCTTGTAGGAGAGCCAACTGGCATGCAGCCCGCCATAGCGGAGAAAGGACTGATGGTATTAGATGTCACAGCTCATGGAAAAGCTGGGCACGCAGCCAGAAACGAAGGTGATAATGCCATTTATCATGCCATAAAAGATATTCAATGGTTTCAGAGCCATAAATGGGAAAAAGAGTCAGAGCTATTGGGTCCTGTAAAGATGTCTGTTACTATCATCAATGCTGGGACGCAGCATAACGTTATTCCTGACAAATGTACCTTTACAGTAGATGTCAGATCCAACGAGTTATATTCTAACGAAGAACTATACGAAGAAATCTGCAAAAACGTAGAAAGCGACGTTCAAGCACGATCTTTCCGTCTGAATTCCTCACGCATAGAACTGTCTCATCCATTAGTGCAAAAGATTATATCTCTGGGCGGTCAGCCTTTCGGTTCGCCAACCCTCAGTGATCAGGCACTGATGCCTTTCCCGAGTCTAAAAATGGGGCCTGGCCAAAGCTCACGCAGCCATACGGCAGATGAATTCATAGAAATCAGGGAAATTAAAGAAGCAATAGAGTTCTACTTAAGGGTTTTCTAAGCATTCAGATTATTCTAAGCAATCTGAATAATCAAAAACCTTGCATTCTCGCTACCTTCCAATCCAAGATTCCGGATTCAGTTTAGCTGTTTCCTTACGTAACTGGAAGTGTAGCACGCACTTACCAGTTCCATCATCGGCAATTGTTCCAATAATATCTTTGGCATTTACCTTCTGCCCCTTGGTAACTGTTACAGAGGAAAGGTTACAATATACAGAAATATAGCTTCCATGACGAATAAGTACATTGCGTGAACCGCCAAACTGGAAGACAGCAGTAACCTCTCCCGCAAAGATAGAGCGTGCTCTTGCGCCAGAGCGGCCTACATAGTTTACTCCCTTATTCTCCAATTGCACATTCTTAAGACCAGGAACTGTATATGTGCCAAAACGGTTACCTATCATATACTGCCCTGTGAGGGGTACTGGCAAACGTCCCTTGTTTTGTTCGAAAGTTCCATTCAATTGCCGGTCCTCAGCCGTAAGCCACGTGCTCGGTTTGGTCGGAGCGGGCGAGCTAACCTTTGGAGCAGGAGCAGCTTTGCCACCAGACTTCTTACGAGCCGCCTCTTCTGCAGCTTTCTTGCGTGCAGCCTCCTCTGCAGCTTTCTTACGAGCCGCAGCTTCCGCAGCCTTCCGAGCCTGTTCTATCTCATATGCAATCAAATCATCAATTTTTTTGTTCAGTGCATTTAGCTGCTTCTGTTGTTCGGCGATTTTACCCGCAAGACCTGACTCTTGTTTTTTCAGGCCATCAACCTTCTTCTGCTGCTGAACCTGTTGAAAACCCAAATCCTTACGTTGGAGCATTACTTCGCGAACCAAACTGCTCTTTTTGCTTTTTGTATCAAGGAGTTTATTCTGTTCCTCCAACAACTCTGACTGTTTCTTGAGTATCTGTTCCCCCAAATTATGCTGAAATGAAACATATTCCTTGGCATAACGGGAACGTCGAAACATCTGCTTCACATTGTTAGCTGAGAGGATAAATATCAAAGAAGAAGTCTGTACCTTCTGAGTACGAGCATAACGCATAGCCTGTTTCAACTTCTCACGTTTCTCCCTTAGCTCCATCTCCTTCTCACGAATCCGTCCCTGCAATTGAATAGTCAGCGAATCTAATTCATCTATTTCTTTCTCCAAACCAACAATCTGGTCTAACCTATTATTTAGCTGTACACCAATATAATGGATATTCTGCTGTCTAACCTTTACCTGCTGCTTGGTCTTGGTCAGCTCAGCCTTTGACTTTTTTAGGGTATTCTGCAACTCTACCTTCTGCTTCTGCAATGCCTTCACCTTCTTACTATTCTGGGAGAAGGCTACCATGGGAAGCAACAGGAGTAATATGAAAAGTATCCTCTTCATTAGCTGACAAGTGATAATAATTCTCAACGTTTCTCTCTTAACTCTAAATCTGGAATCATTGAGCCAAACTCATAATTTTATTGAAGGCTGCTTGCAATGAAACCTCAGTATAACGATTCTTATTAATCTCTGTACGAGTTTCCCAAGTGGAATCTGGCTTAACAGAGTTTATTTTCAGAACGGCTTCCACTTTATCTTTTGGAAGAGTAAAAGAAATCCTCATAGAGCCTGGAAAATCTTGGTCTCCCAATTTTGTCCATTCGGTATACTGCCATTTAAGCATCGGGCTTTCAGCTTCAGCCCTTGAGAATCTTGTTTCTTCCACCAGTTGGTTGGCTGCATTTAACAAGAAGGTCAACGCAACATTTCTACTTTGGGAATTCACCAGTTGGACGCCATCAACATCCGACCTTAGCTTGTAATTACTACTTACCGGTGCATTACCATTGCTATTTAAGACAAACAGCTCATCCCAAAACAAAGACTGGAATGTAAAGAAATCTATCCCAGTGTTTCCTAAGAAATCTATATCCTGATAACTGCATTTTACATACAGGTGATTTATACGGTCTATCACCATCATATATTCGGGCGTCAGCTCCAGTTTCCCGACCTCCATTAATCCTAATGCAACCAATGAAAGTTGAATAACATCATCCCTCTTCATTTTTAAAGAACCACCCACCCTTGTACTACCTTTAGCAGTACTTATGTTCAAATTGATCTTGGCAACTATGCTAGGTTCAGATAAACGCTTGGCATTTATAGCCTGAACAATATCAACGAGATTTGGCTGCTTCTCTAAGATTGGATTCCTGCCAGCTGAGCCTATCACACTTTTTTTACTTCCACAGGAGGCAAGAAGGAAAATACTGGCAGAAATAAGGATGTATTTTAGATGATTCATTATTGTATGATTACTCTGATTTAATATACTTCTTTTTTCTGATCTTCTTTTTGATAAGTGGAGTGCAGGTGTCGTCTTTCTTCTGAATAGCCAAACTCCAGTAACGGAGAGCCATGTCCAAAGAGCCACATTCTGCATAGATATCTCCTGCATGCTCTATTAGATTACCCTGCAAATCTTTTACCTTCAACAGCTCTTCATCAGAGAGATTGGGTTTAACCACTCTATCAATATAAATACGAGCATTGGTATAATCTTCCTTCATGAACAAAATCCATGCATAAGTATCCAAATACGTAATATTATCTGGCTCAGCCTTTATAGTACGATAACTCATTTCCTCCGCTTTATCCAGTTGTTCGTTTCTTGTGCTCAAATAGTAAGCATAGTTGTTCAGACAACTGATATTATCGTCCTTATAGACAAGGGATGAGTCATAAGCAGCAAACGCTTCCAATGGTTTGTTTTCCTGGTAATACAAATCACCTAAAATAGCATACATATCAGAAACCAATTCAGGACGGGCATCTTCTGATTTTGTACGCAACCCTTGCAAAAAGACTTCTGCGGCCTCACTATTCTTATCTTGCTGATACAAGGACCTTCCCAAATAATAAGCGTATGCTAATTCCTCTGGATGATAATTGAATCCTTTGCGGCAGATATCTTCAACGGCCATCATATTGTTCTTAGCCCCATAATACTGAAGTAAATGCCATAATGCCGTTTGGTTGCCAGGTTCCACCTCGAGAACTCGGTTCATCAGGTCTGCCACCTTATCATCACCCGCTTTAATATATGTGAGGTAGGCCGCTTTAAGCATCAGTAACTGTGAATCTTTCTGCGGTAAGGCCAATAAAGAGTCAAAAGTCTGAAGCATGACATTAGACTTAGTACTATCTTGTATTACCTCATCTATATAGTCCCTCATTAAGGCCACACGCAACTCATTATTATTTCCGCTATCATAGAGCAAAGAGTCACGCAATTGTACAAAATGTTCGTTATCCTTGTTTGTCCTATAATAGTTCATCATTGCCAAAAGAAGATTCAGATTACGGGCGTCCTTCTGCTTTACATAATTGTAAATCTCCATAGCTTTGTTAGAATAGCCAGCTTCCAGATACTGATTAGCCATAATGACCCTATAGTTTAGATCGTGTGGATACTCGTCGCACAGACTTTGCAGCTCCATAAAAGCGGAATCTCCCTCTTCCTTACTCATATAGAGTGTAAACTTCTCCATACTTAATTGAACAGATTTCCCCTCTTGTACCTCTATGCGATTCAGTACCTCTATGGCCCTATCCGTATGACCATCATCACGATAAATGCTTGCGAGTTGCGACAAGACATCTGTTCGCTTAGTCTGAAGCTTTGCCAATTTTTCCAAAAAAGGAACGGCCTCGCTTGTTTTACGTGCATTCAGATAGATTGAAGCCAACGTCTCCAAATACCACGGGTTACAAGAATCCAAAGCACATGCGTGTTTCAGCATATCTATACCAACCTCTATACTATCCTGTCTAAGAAACAACTTCATCAGCCCCAAATTATAGACTGCTTCAGCAGCACAAGGATTGATGTCCAAACAATGCTGATAAAGTTCCATTGCAGAAGCATAATCGCCAGCTAGACGGCTTTTATCTGCTTCGAGATAAAAATAGTCGAACCTTGTCTGAGCTAACAAAGTTCCACTACAAAAAAACAAAAAGATCAGCAGCTTACTCTTCACCCTAATCCCTAATCTCTCAACTATCAACTTTATTTCACACCACTATGTCCGAAACCACCTGCGCCACGCTCCGTTTCATCAAGAACTTCCACCTGTTCCCACTCGGCTTGTTCATGGCGAACAATAATCATCTGCGCAATGCGCTCCCCATCCTCGATTACAAAATTATCAGACGAAAGATTAATAAGGATAACACATATTTCACCACGATAATCTGCGTCAATGGTCCCCGGAGTATTCAACACGGTTATACCATGCTTTATAGCGAGACCGCTTCTAGGACGAACCTGAGCTTCAAAACCTTTGGGCAATGAGAGATAAAGACCTGTAGGTATTAAACGTCTTTCCATAGGTCTCAACTCAATAGGGGCCTCCAAATTTGCTCTTAAATCTACTCCAGCCGACTGTTCGGTAGCATATTGGGGCAGTGCATGATGACTGCGATTAACTATCTTTATTTTCATTGAAAATTGAACATTAAACATTGAACATTAGCTAAGGCCTAACATCTAAAGCCTAAAGCCTATTAAACATCAGGCAAACTCATGCCATTTATTTTTCTATATAAATCCAGCGCATAGACATCCGTCATACCACTGATATAATCCAAGACTGCCATTACACGCTCATAAAGTGTAGGCGCCAGAATCTGATACTGCGAACTTACCCTATTGATAAGCAACTGAGAGAACGCTTTCTCTGGGTGAGTAACCGCATTTATCATCAAATCTGTCAACTGAGTAATTACCTTATAACCGGCAATTTCTATATCCACAACGTCCTTGCAATGATAGATGTGTGCGTATGCCATCTTCTCACATTCTTCATAAGCATGTTTTGGAACTTCTGCGATGTGCTTGATAAGCGGTCCAGGGAATGTTCCTGCGAGGAACTCATCTTCGTGTTCGACAAAGACACGCACACATTCCTGCTCCAGACAGTTAATAACACAAGAACGCAAGTAAACAACTTGCTCATTCACATCGTCTAACGTTTCCATACGTTCAACAATATGATTGCGTTGCTTTTCTTCGAAATAGTTTAAGAAGAGCCCTTTTACTTGCTCCGTAGTAAGAAGCTTCAACTTATGAGCATCCTCAATGTCCATCACCTGATAGCATATATCGTCGGCAGCTTCAACCAGATAAACCAATGGATAACGCGCGTATTTATAGGAGCCTTCTGGAGCATCTAATTTTAGGATTCCCAATTCATCTGCAATTTTACAGAAATCATCAACTTCGCTACGGAAGAACCCAAACTTTCGTTTTTCACCAGCCAAGTCGGAAGAAAAAGGATACTTAACAATACTTGCCAAGGTGCTGTACGTCATCACAAAACCACCCTTTCTGCGACCATTAAAATGGTGCGTCAGCAAACGAAAAGCGTTGGCATTACCCTCGAAATGAATCAAGTCTTCCCATTGTTTGTGGTTAAGGCAATCACCAGTTTCTTCACATACATAGTTCTTCAGAAACAGGCCATCGCCCTCGCTGAAATAGGTACCAATGGCCTTCTCTCCACTATGTCCAAAAGGAGGATTTCCCAAGTCGTGGGCCAAACAAGCTGCACTAACAATACTCCCCAACTCTGTAAAGTGTGTATCTACCAATTGGGGATGACGTTCCAGGAGCAGACGGCTCACATCGTTTCCTAGGCTACGTCCCACACTACTCACCTCCAGACTATGTGTCAAGCGGTTGTGTACAAAAATACTGCCAGGCAAGGGGAACACTTGAGTCTTATTCTGTAAACGTCGGAAAGGAGCAGAGAATATCAAACGGTCATAGTCACGCTGGAACTCCGTTCTATCATCGTTCCTGCTGGACAAGCCCTCCTGCCCCAACCGTTTATTGGAGAGCAACTGTTTCCAATTCATCATTTTATCTTCCATATACAGAATAATCCTCCTTCTTCAAATCCTCTTTAGTATTCTTCTATTACTCTGGCTTATAAAAAATACGATTCGCCCCACTCGTTATCTTCACTAACTCAGGATGCTCTGCAGCGAAAGTATCAATGTGCCTCATACGCTTCTCCTGCAGAATTTCATCCACGGCAATCAAAATGCCAGTTTCCTCCACATCACCAAATCCATCATTGATGGCTGTACCAAACAGCTTCATGGTTGGGCTCAACCCCATATATGCATTTACCAAAGGAGGTATATTATAACCAAGGGCACGAACTTCGCTATTAAGGATTCTATAGTCAGCCTTGAAATCATCTTCAACAAAAATCTTCTCAAACTCCTTAGTGTCGTGCTCCAATTGCAGGGGCTGCATAGGGAATATCAGATTATCAGGATCTGGGAAATGTTTCTTTAGGAAATAGAGTATCATATCACGAGCCTTGCGGTCATAGCTGGGATACATAGTAAACTTGCCAAAAAGATAACGAACTGTCGGCTCTATTACAACTATGGCGCCCAAGCCATCCCAAAGGTTATCCAATGCAAAGATTCCTTTTCTGCCGCGCAACGTACTTTGGTACTCCAATGTCACAAAACTGCGTCCCAATTCGATGGTCCACGGAGCATATTCTTTTAGGAATTTATCACTAAAACGGAACATGTGACTAGTTGCCAATATTGGTTGTCCTTCCTCATCATATTTCCAGTCCTTGCCGAGAATATAACGGTAGCCACCTACAATTTCTTCTTCCTCAGGATCCCATACAAGAATTTGCTTATAGGGATTGTCGCAAGTATCAAACTCATCAAGGTCCATACTTTTTCCTGTTCCTCCACCTGCTGCACGGAAGGCAATTTCGCGCAATCGACCAATCTCTCTCACTACGTTGGGAGAATCCTGCCATGTTACGACATAGACCTCATTACTACTTTTGTTGGTCATGCGCAACCTTTTATCTGGCGTCAATTCCGCCTTCAATATCTCGCGTGGAATACTACCAATAATCTCTTCCATCATATTTCATATACTTTACTTTGCACCCACTGTGCCCATTGTAACGGGGTGCGAGACTTATCAAATGTTTGCCAAGCTATAGGCTTCCCGATTTTTACAGTGTAAACTTTTCCATTGCTTTTATACATCTCATCAGGCAGAAGAATCTGCGCAAAGTTTGGCAAATGAAATCTCTTACAAAAACGGGCCACCCGATAAAAACGCGGTGTCAACTGACCCTCGAAATGAATAGGGACGACATCACGATGATGTTGTACACTTTTGGTAATGAACGATTTGCTCCAAGCCACATCCTTTATCTTACCATCGTCCATTTTACGACTGCAAAGACCCGCAGGAAACATAATAACGTGGTTTTCTCCAGAGAAAGCGCTTTCTACCATTGCAGGAAAGTCTCGGCCATTCTTACCCAGTTTGTTTATAGGTACACACAAAGGTGCCAAACCTTCCAGATTCATCAAAACGTCATTAACCAAATACTTTATCTTACCATCGTATTGTTCACCAATCACCCAACCTAAGGTTACGCCGTCAACAGCGCCCAAAGGATGATTGCTCACAAAGGTATAATAGCGTCCATCATTTGGCATATTTTTACGTCCCTCTACATTTATCGTAGCACCCAGATATTCTATACAATGTTTGCAGAAATCAACACCGACATACCCTTGGCGCAGATATACATTAATAAACTCTTGATGAATAATACGCTTAAGTAGATTAACAATAAACTGCGGGATATACCTTGACTTATCACCCGCCTTCTTGCGGATAACCTCGTCAAGATCAATTTCCTTGATAGTATGCTTCTGAGTCGTCATTAGATTCAGTTAATAGAAATAGGACGATTGTTGATGAAATAATTTCCACGAGGTAACCCGTTTAACCAGTTCACGCCTTTGGTAAGACGAACAGCCATATAGAAAGCACCGGTCCTAGTATAGATAGGCAGAATCTGGTTATGGTCACTTTGGATTTGAACGGCCCTACCACTAGTATGAATTTTAACAGGAAACGTCGAACAACTCATACGTCCTGTACGACCAAAATCTTGCATTTTCTCAGTAAGAGGAATCGAATCTGGCTTTGACACCACTCGTTTTTTACGCATAGAAGCTCCCATTGGCAATAAAACCAACAGGAAAAGCGACAACACAATCGAACGTACAACTAAGCGTTTTAACATAAAATCCTTTTACACCTTTATGAATTACAAAATTACACCTTTTACCTTAAAAGGACAAATATTTTGAGAAAAATATGCCCTGATTGATGCAAAATGACTATCTTTGCGAGAAATCTTTCAACTATCGACACAGAAAAATGGATTCAAATACAATACTATTGATACTGGCATGCAGTGCCACAGCCCATTTAGTTATAAGTGCCACGACAACAATTTATGCACGCCACAAGGTTCAATATCTTTGCTTAGCATGGGTAAACGGTATTTTCGGTTTTTTACTAGCGGCAGTTGCATCTATCAGCGATCAGATAGCCAAGGGTGAACCAGGTATCATGCATCCCGCTATGATTATACCACTTATGTGCGGCGTATATCTACAAAGTATCTTTCCACTGAGCATTCCTATGCCAGGCTTCCTACAGGCAAAGCGCATGATTAAATATGCCAGACCAGTATTAATCCTGATAGCCGTTTATTCTTTAGCCCGACTGATGGGAAGCAAAATCATAATCATGCGTGATTTTCACGAAGTGTTTCAAAATCTCCTTTCAAGCGATGTATTATTGCGCATTTTGGCTCTGGGCATCAGCATCTATTACATTGTCAATATTTTCTTGATTCCACGCCGAAGGGTTCATAATACAGAAATCCCCAATTATCTGATTGGATATTGTGTATGTTTAGGATTCTCTGTAGTTTTCTTCACCATAGTTTCCATACTCTACAACCCTACAGCACTCATGATCTATATCATTATCTTTACGCTTCTCAATTTGTATTTAACATTCCGAACACTGGAAAATATGGCCATTCATTTACCACAGCCATTGATGATAAAAGTACAGGAAGAACCTACAGAAGATATCGTTGAGAAGGCTGCAAAGGAAGACTTTAATGAAGCAAACCTGCTACGCTTCAAACGTTTAGAGTTCTGGATGCAGAACCATAAAGAAGAGTGGACCAACAACACCTTTGGACGCGACCGCTTATGTGAAGCTGTGGGCTATAATCGTCACCTAATTCTCCAATGTGTACGTAGTCAGGATTATAACAACGTACACGATTATATCAATCGCTATCGCATAGAGGAACTGAAACGATTAATTACAAAGGGAAGGATTTCTACCCTTGGCGAAGTCGTAGATGCCGGTTTCGGAACCATACAGACAGCACGGTCATGCTTCCTAAAAATGGAAGGTATCACTTTAGATGAATACTGGAACAAAGGCAAGAAGAAGGAACTCTAAATCTCCTTTTGAATACTAAAAGCACCAGCGCCTTCCATAATAAACCATTGAGAAGACGTAGAAAAAAGTAACAAGAAGAAAAATCACAAAACTTAAATACCTAAATTAAACAATCCTGAAAAACAATCTTTCACCTAATATCACTCTATCAGAAGGCAGAGAGTACCTTTGCCACCCTACCATCTTTCTTGATGACTATATTGATACCACGTTGAGCACGCGGAAGTTTACGTCCTTGCAAGTCATAAACTTGCTGCCCAGTAGCCTCATTCTGCTGATTTCCGACAAGTTCAAGCAAGCCATCAGCCTCATCCTCATCTAAATATGCCACCTTTACCTGAGACGGTGCAACACCCTTATATATAATGTATGCAGTATATGCCTTCAGGGTGGAGCCTGCTTCTCCCTTCTTCAGGCAATCTTCAGCATTCACTACGCCATATTTGCCTTCCATATCGAAGTTGGTGGTATAGTTTGAGATCATCTGCCAATCTGCATAATTGTTTATGCCTCCAGTAGCAGTTTGTTCTGTTGAAGTCGCATTTAGCATGACAACATTTTTAAACACCACGCTACTCTTTTGTGCACCTAAATGCAGAATATATGGTTGGTTTGCTAAAATCTCGTTAGACTTCTCAAAAAACAGGGAATAGCCATCTTGCTTGTTATAGGTTACAAGACTTAGCTGGGCAACCCAATCGGTTGAAGCATTATAATCGGCACCCACAATTTCCTCCACTGTAGTATTGAACGGCAAAGCCAGCGAGTTATATCCAGCCTTCAGAGCTCGGTTCAATATGACTCTTCGGTACGTTCCGGCCACGAAAGAGGGAGTCTCATATGGAGAAAGCGTCAGATAATCATCAGGCATATAAACCTCTATGTTATAAGTCACACTCTTGGCAATAAAGTCGTCATTACCCTCCTGTACCAATGTCAACGTTGTGCTACCCAATGTCAAGGCCGTTATAGTGATAGTCTCACCATTACGTTCTACACTGATAACAGAATTGTCCCCACAGGTAATACTGAAATCCTCGCCTTCACTAACACCTGTAACCATAATGGTGGCAGTTGCTTCTATTTCTATTCTACCATTTGTACCAGTAAAATGGGCATCTGCACTAAAGGCAGGCGTCTGCTTATTAAAGACAGAGAATATACGAGTCAGCGTTGCTGGCAAGTACTTATAGTTACCTACCTGAGAGGCTGTTATAGTAACGTTGGAGCCCACCTCTACAGCTGTAAGCACACCTGTATTGGCATCTACTGTTATAGCAGCCGTATTGCTTGACGCATAAGTCACAGGAGTAAGTCCAACATTCGACTTGGCAGTATTACCCTCAAGGATGGCACCTTTCTGCATGGTTGTTTCCAGGTCGGAATCATCCCATGTCAATAATTGAGTAAGTTTGTTAACAACAACATTAAACTGTGTGCTCTTGCCTTCGTATTTATAGGTCTCAGCCTGGGAAACTATTACAGTACCAGTACCAGCATTCACACCAGTTAGAGCCTTTGTCGCAGACGTATAAGAAAGCAATCCGCCATCACGATTCTGGGTCTCATTGGTATAAAGAATGTTAGTGAAACTTGCAGTTACAGCACCCTTACTATCATCATTTGTCACAACGACAGTTGCTGTACCATCTACATTCAGCGTGGTTGCACTAAGAGCAAAACCAACATTGTTGGGCAACTTAGTGACAGAAAAGTCGAACGTCTGGCTAGTTGCATTATAAAGTATTGTCTTCTTCTGATAGATAGTCAGACGAGCTGTGCCTGCATTCAAGCCTGTGATAGTGTTCTTCGCAGGATCGTAGCTGATGACGCCCTCACCGTTATTTACAGATGATGTCTGTGTTTGGCTGATAGTATAATAGAAATCAGCATTGCTGTCTGATGATGGTACCACAGAACTTGTACCGGTAAAGGCAAAGACATTACCAATGGTACCATCAACACTCATTTCCGTCTCTGTATTGCTGCCACGCATAATGGTTGTTCCGTATTTCTTGGCAGTAGCAGTCAGTGTAATCTTCTGAGAGTAGAACAAGTCAGACACAGTGATATCCGCAGATTCTGCACCAAGGTGATCCGGATTAGGAGTATAGGTGACCGTAAAGGTCTTAGTACCATCACTGTTTTCCTCAACACTTAACTCAGTAGGTTTAGCAACGAAATTCGGGTTGCTGGAATTAACTGTTATGTTTCCTCCGTTTGTAGTGCTGTAGTCAACCGTAAAGGTTGCCTTCTGTGGTTGGTCGGTATATACCTCACCAAAGGCAGTCTTGTCAGCAGAAGCACGGACATAAGTCTTACGCGTCACCTTTACATCTTTGATATATTTGACCAAGGTTCCACCAGCGGGGAAACGGAAACGCACATAACGGGCTGTCTCAGGAATAGCACAAGAGAATTCCTTATACTTAGCATCTACACTTGTATTATTCTGAGCCTCTGACCAATTCTGATTATCAGAGGAATACTCAACATACAAGTTGTAATATATGGTAATAGCTGTTCCGCGACTGGCCTGATAAGATAACGTTTCACCTGGTCCAGATAACTCATAAGTGTGAACGACACCTGCACCCGTTCCATGAGAGTATTCTGTCGCTTCATTTAGTACATAACCTACAGCCTCATCAGTATTATTTACTCTTACTGTGAAAGATACATAATCGGCTGTGTATTTATAGGTCTCCGCCTGCTTAATCTCATAAATATCAGTACCGGCTGTATTACCCGCGGTAATAGTTCCATTAGAATATGTCGTGAACGTTCCACTACGGCGTCTTACCACAATATCATTGTCACTATGGGTGGAACTATAGCTTAACGTTGCTGTAGCACCATACTTCAACTTTATGTTTGAAGCCGAACCACCAGCCAAGGTAAACGAGATAGTATTAGTTATCTTATTAACCGTAATCTCATAGACAGCACTCTCAAAGCCCGTGTACTTATCATTAGCCGCCTGTGTAAACTTAATCTTGGCAGTACCGGCATTCTTGGCAGTGATGATACCATTGGCATAGGTAATGACATCCGAACCGTTGTTGATGCCAGAAGAAAGTTCGGCATCCGTAATCTCTGCCGTAATAGGAGCATTGCTGTTCTTACCTATAATACTAACAGTAATGGTGCCATCCACATCTACTTCCTGTGTCGGCAGAGATAATGATAAGGTATTAGCCACCTTCGAAACCGTGACGTTAAGAGACTTACTTACGGCCTCGTGAGTTGCTGTGGCAGCCTGCGTGAAAGTAATGACTGTAGAACCTTC
>JAIKYE010000019.1 GCA_024683455.1 Bacteroidaceae bacterium | reverse complement strand
AGATGAAATTATGGCAACATTGATTTTACAAATTCCCGATGAAAGCCTGGTATCAAAGGTGAAGCAGGCCTGTAAGATGATTATGGGAGTGGCATCAGTCAAGGTGCAGAAGGATGAGAAGAACAAGAGCATGGACATCACCAAGACCGCAGCCTTTAAGGAAGCACTGGATGACGTGAAGCATGGCAGGGTGACCACCTATAGTTCCGTAGATGATTTATTCAAGGAATTAGGTATAGACGCATGAAGTACATCATACGAACTTCCAAGCGCTTTGACAAAGATATGAAGCGCTGCCAAAAGCGCGGACTTAATATGCGACTGATAAAAGAGGCTATGGTACTTCTGGCTGATACAGGTACATTGCCGGCACAATATCGTCCGCATAAACTCGTCAACCAAAAGGAAGAAACCTGGGAATGTCATATACAGCCAGACTGGCTGATGACATGGCAACAGAACGATACAGAGCTGACGTTACTTTTCCTGCAGACCGGCACTCACGCCGATCTCTTCTGAGAATAGATTCCATAATAAGAAAAATATCCGCCGAGATTCCACAAGGAGTCCCGGCTTTTCCGTTTCAGAGATGTAAGATGTATGATGTATGATGTATGATGTATGATGGATGATGTATAAATAATGAGGCATTGCCTCGGAAGCGATCTTTAATTTAATAAAAAAAAGCCTCGAATCCGAGGCAATAATGAGGGCTATTTATCATCGTAATGACCGTAAGAGGAGAGGACTTCAACGTGAACAATCGCTTCTGTAATCTCGTAAATCAGGCGATGTTTCTTGGTGATACGACGGCTCCATAATGAACCTCCGCCTCCCTTAAGCGGTTCTGGTTTGCCCGTACCTGTCTGGGGGTGATCATAAAGTTCTGCAATTAGTGTAAGAGCCTTCTGGTATGCTTTAGGTTCACTCTTGCTTAGAACTTTTAGGTCTTCTTGAGCCTGTTGCTTGATTTCTACACTATAGCGGCTCATAGACTACGGATGTACTTGTCAAGTTCCTCTATGTTGGCAAATTGTTTGCCTGGTTGTTGCTTGGCCTTGTCTATACGGGCAAAGAACTCTTTCTCGGTAAAGAGTGTAGGATCCTCTTTCTGGGCAACCAGTTTGCGCAGATACTTGGCAGCGCGCTTCAGGAGGTTTTCATCCTCGGCAACGATGCTAAGATTGCGCAGAAGCTCTGCATTTAGTTGTAATGATGTCATAACGTATGATGATATTGTTTCTGGCTGCAAATTTAGTGGTTTTTCTTAGCCCTTGCAAGAAATTGAGAAAATTGTTTCACCTTGAAAACCATATTACCATGTTTTGCGTTGATTCTATTATACTAATGGTGAGTTGCAATGCCAACAAGCCCGTAAATTATCTAAATCATGAAGACAATAAAAGACAAATATCTGATTTCTGCGAGAGCAGTGGCCAATGCCATAGCCAGCAGTCTTCCCCGCATTATCCCCCAGTGGGGCAATAGTAGCGGTAGTAGAAACTCTGACGAGAACAGAAAACGAATAATAACCTTTTAACAATGAGAAAATTTGAAACTATGCGGTTTGTCTCAGTCATGGCGGTAGCTGTTGCTGTTGCAAGCTGTACCAACGAGGCGAAGTATGCAGAAGAGCCGATAGACAGGGAGGTGATGCCGGTAAGACTGGCTGTGGCGGATCTGGAGATACAACCGGAACTAACACCAGACGATACATCTGTTGTCTATCAGAGAATGGCGCTGTTCACCAGTACGGACTATGATACAAGATACATCTATGCCGTAGATGCTGACGGTGTGCTGTCCGAAGAGAACGGAACATCCATAGCTTATTTCCCTGCCGACCATTCGCCCATTGACATTATCGTGGTGCACCCATATACAGCTGTTACTGACCTAAAGAGACCGGAGTCTTTCTGTGTTCAGGCCGACCAGAGTACGGAAACGCAGTACAAGGCCTCGGACCTGATGTGGGGAAAAGCCGTGAACAGGGAGGGCTCACTGGATGCACAGATGCTGGAGATGTCCCACCTGATGGCAAAGATAGTTGTCTGTCTGACACCAGGCCATGATGTAAGGGAGCTGAGAGGCATGAGCATGAACAACATCAAGCGTATGTGCAGGGTAAAAATGGACACTGGCACTTTGGAGGGTTCAGAAACCATTCCCGGGCAGACAAGCGTAAATGCCTTGTTTTCCAAGGCTGGTAAGTCGTCTGTGGCAACGGCTCTCATCCCGCCGCAGGTAATATCCACAGCTCCGTTCCTGTACGTAAGGACCAACTCTGGAACGGCTATCTACCTGTTTGATAAGGAACAGAAGATAGAAGCCGGCGGTGTATATACGCTAAACATCACGGTAAACAGGTCTGCCGTTTATGGCATAGGCAGAATCACAGACTGGAGTAATGTAGAAAACAATAAAGAAAAAGAAGGTTCGCTTTAGAATAGACAGTAGATGTGAAAAGGGCAGTTATAGTTTAGTTTAGTCCAAAAAGTAATATGCATGGGCCCTTTCTCACATTCATTAACACCTGGTTGACTGTCGGGAGACAGGCAATCAGGTGTATTTTTTTTGCTTAAACGTAATTATTCTCAAGAAAAACATGTATCTTTGCTACGGAAAAATGCGTTATTTACATGTTTTATGAATAGCAATAAGACGTATGTGGCTTTTGATACCGTTGGCGTGGCAGACCATGTGAACAGTGATTATCTCTCATTTAAGCAGATAAAGGAGTGGGAGAGACAGAATCCTGACAGGTTCCATTTCCTGAACATGGATGAGATAGATTTCCTGGCGGAACATGAAGACTGGGTGGACAGTACCCTTAAGAACCGTTTCCTTCGTCTGATGGAATCAGCCGACAACCTGCTGGTTCTCTCGAGTTCCCGTATGGACGTGGAGAGTCCTATGCTGAATTGGCAGATAAGTCGTGCCGTGAACCGATTCCGCTTGCCTGTTATCGTTGCATACGTAGGGTTTGACAAGGTGGATGACAAAACAATAAAGGAGGAATGGAATCATCTGCCTAACAAGGTAAGAAAGTACATCGGCCGTGACAGTGCCAATATGGCCCATATCCCCTTGACAAGGGATAAGCTGGAGCGTGCGCTGAGTTTCTTCTCGGCAAGAAAAGACCTGTATTCCTGGAATTCAACCACAATTTTCTGACCTATGAGACAGGTGGCTAATTATATTAAGAGCATTGAGATAGAATCTCTCTGGAATGGGAAGAGGCATGTGAAGTGGGAGCTGAGTCCTACGGTGAATATCCTGAGCGGAGTAAACGGTGTGGGGAAAAGCACCATCCTGAACAGGGTTATCATGCACTTGCTGAACATAGACAAGCTAAAGGACGACGGAGTAAAGTTGACCTTCGATGTGGAAGGGGCTTCTGAAGTGGATTTCGACGTAATCCGTTCCTTTGACCGTCCTGTGCTGAGTGGTGACCTGATGAATAAGGTTACGGATACCCAGTTGCAGACGGAACTGGATTTCCACCTGTATGTCTTGCAGCGCCGTTATCTGGACTTTCAGGTGAGCCTGAGCAACCAGATGGTGGAGCTCTTCACCAACCAAGCCCCCAATGCACAGAAGAAGGCGCAGGAACTGGCACAGGAGAAGACGCACTTCCAGGATATGGTGGACAGCCTGTTCCGCGAAACAGGCAAGACCATTCAGCGTGATAAGAACGAGTTGTATTTTACATCTTGTGGAGAGAGCCTATCGTCCTATAAGTTGTCGAGCGGTGAGAAGCAGATGCTGATTATCCTGCTGTCCGTGCTTGTGCAGAACAAGCGTCATTATACTTTGTTCATGGACGAGCCTGAGGTAAGCCTGCATATAGAATGGCAGCAGAAGTTGGTTTCCTTGATTCGTGAATTGAATCCGAATGCTCAGATTATCCTTACTACGCATAGCCCTGCCGTAATCATGAATGGGTGGTCAGACTGTGTGACGGATGTAGAGGATATCGTATCTTAGACGAGGGAGAAGATGGGAAGCCGTTTGCAAGACAATCTGAACTCCAAGTATATTGCTTCAGCCAACAGGCTGAGGCCTAAGAATGCACGTCAGAGAATCGTAGCATACGTAGAGAGCTATGATGATGTGTTTTTCTGGCGATCTGTCTTGCAGGATTTTGAAACGGACAAGTTCTATTTTGAGATAATGCTGCCCAGCAGGACAACCTTAGGGAAAGGAAAGAGGACAGTCCTGATGAATCAGCTTGGTAAAGGCCTGGGGCAGTACATGATAGCCTGTGTGGATGCCGATTATGACTGGTTGATGCAGGGCTGCACGGAGGTAAGCAAATACATCTGCGACAATCCCTACGTCATGCACACGTATGTCTATGCTATCGAGAACTACCAATGCTATGCTCCCAGCCTGCATTCGACCTGCGTGATGAGTACGCTTAATGACCATCCCCTAATAGACTTTGAGCAGTTTTTTACGGATTACAGCCTTATCGTATGGCCTCTCTTTGTATGGAATATATGGGCGTATCGATATGGTCATTACAAGGAGTTCTCAATGAGTAACTTCTGTGATATCGTTTCGTTTCACGATATCAATCCCCGTAATGCGGATTCAACCTTGGATAAGGTTCGCCGGCGGGTAAACAAATGTATGGGGTGGCTGCAGCGGACTTTCCCTGAGGCTCATAAGACTTATCCACAGGTTAAGGTGGATTTGCAGCGTTTGGGTATTACGCCAGAGAGTACTTATCTGTATATGCATGGTCATACTCTCTTTGAGAATGTGGTAATGAATTTACTTACGCCCATATGTAACATCCTGCGCAGAGAGCGTGAACGGGAAATAAATGAACTGGCCGTTCATGAGACGCAGAAACAAAACGAACTGTCGAGCTACAGACACAGCCAGATGCCTGTAGATGTCATGTTGCGTAAGTCAACGGGCTTTAAGAACAGCCCCCAGTATCAGTTGCTGAAAGCAGACTTGATGCGACTGATGGCCGATGTAGGCTTAGAGAAATAGCGATCCATCTTCTTGATCAGACCACTTTTGCAGAACAGGACGACAATGTCGCCTGCCTGAATCCTTGTGTTTCCGTAGATAGGCTGACCTATGCCGTCGCGTACCAATCCTCCTAACGTTACGCCTACAGGCAGATGCAAGTCTTTAACTTCTGTCTTGGTAATGAGGCTTTCCTCGTTGGCAAGGAACTCGGCAACATCGGCATTGGCAATGGTAAGACGTTTAACGTTGGCAACATCGGTATCCAGCATCATCTGGTGGATATGGCTGGCGGCTATTGTCTTCTTGTTGATAATAGTACCGATATCCAGTTTTTCTGCCATAGAGACATAGTCCATATTCTCCACCATAGCAACCGTCTTCCGGACTCCCATTCTCTTGGCAGCCAGGCAAGCCAGAATGTTTGTCTCTGTTTCCGGTGTGAGTGCAGCAAATGCCTGTACGTCTTTCAGGCCCTCGTCCAGCAGAAGGCTGGTGTCACGGCCGTCACCTTGTATAATACGTATGTCGCTGTCGTCAAGTATCTCATTCAGTTGCATGCAACGCTCTTCGTTCTGCTCAATGATTTTCAGCGTGTAGAAGTCCGGCATTCCTTCTGCTACATGAACGGTGGTCCTTCCACCTCCCATTATCATGACGTCTTTGACGTCCTCGTAATCTTCCTTTCCTACAATTTCACGGATATACAAGATATGCTTTTTGGTCGTCAGGAAGTAGGCGATGTCACCCGCCTGTAATATGTCGTTACCGCCAGGGATAATGGTATCGTCACCTCGCTTTACTGCAACGACATGGTATGGGGTATCCTGATTACAGAGGTCGCGGAGCTTTATGTTGATAACATGGGCTGTCTCGCGGAGTTTGATGCCTAACATGACCAATGCTCCGCCATGTACCTCCCAATACTGTCGGGCCCAGGAACGTTTCAGACCGTCTAAGATCTCTTGTGCAGCCAGAGCCTCGGGATAGATGATGGAGTCGATGCCCATTTTCTGGAAGAGTTCCTTGTAATGAGGGCGTGTATATTCGGCGTTATCCACACGTGCTACTGTTTTGGCGGCTCCCAGTGCATGAGCCAGCATGCAGCATGTGATGTTGCGCGTCTCCTCGGGGGTTACGGCAATAACAAGGTCGGCCTTGGGCACTCCTGCCTCTTTCAGTCCTCCAATGCTGGTAGGAGAGACATTCAGCGTCATGAGGTCGTATTCGCCTGTTTGGGTAAGGCGGGCAGTCTTCTCTGGGTTCTCGTCAATAAGGATGATGTCCTGGTCTTCACGGGAGAGTAACTCTGCTAAGTGTGTTCCAACGGCGCCTGCGCCACATATTACTATCTTCATAAAATGGCCTTCTTTATTGATTCAACGTCTAATCCTACTATCTTGTATAACTCTTCGGGTGTTCCATGCTCAACAAAACTGTCAGGCAGTCCTAACCGCGTAACGGCGGGATGCAAATCATGGTCTGCCATATATTCCAGCACGGCAGAGCCCAGTCCTCCGTTCTTCACTCCGTCTTCTACGGTGATGATACGGCTGAAATGCGTTCCTACGTAAGAGAGAATCTCCTCATCAATGGGCTTGAGGAACCTCATGTCGTAGTGTGCAATGCTGATGTCTTGTGAAGCTAATTCATGGATGGCTTGCGTAACGTGGTTTCCGATGGGACCTAAACTCAGCACAGCCACATCCGTTCCCTCCTTCAGACATCTTCCTTTTCCTATAGGAATCTCCTTCATAGGGCATTTCCAGTCTTCCTGCTCGCCTCTTCCGCGTGGATAGCGGATAACAAACGGTCCCATGTCAGGCAGCTGGGCTGTGTACATGAGATGGCGCAGTTCGTGCTCGTTGAGTGGGGATGAAATGGTGAGGTTGGGGATGGGACGCAATGCAGCCAAATCAAATGCACCATGATGCGTAGGTCCGTCTTGTCCCACTAAGCCTGCACGGTCGAAACAGAAAACTACATTCTGCTTGTTCAGTGCTACATCATGAATGATATTGTCGAAAGCGCGCTGGGAGAAGCTTGAGTAGATATTGCAGAAGGGAAGCAGTCCTTCCTTGGCCATTCCGCCAGAGAAGGTAACAGCGTGTCCTTCGGCAATTCCCACGTCAAAAGTGCGTTCTGGCAGCTCCTTCATCATGATAGTCATACTGCATCCTGTGGCCATAGCAGGTGTGACACCTACAATTTTCTTATTCTCTCTGGCCAGCTCAAGGAGTGTGTATCCAAAGACATCCTGATACTTGGGAGGTAGGTTTTGCGTCTCGGATTTAATACGTTCTCCTGTCTCCGGGTCGTATCTTCCTGGGGCGTGGAAAACAACAGGGTTCTCCTCCGCAGCCTGAAATCCTTTGCCTTTTATCGTATGGATGTGCAGCAACTTAGGTCCCTTCATATCCTTAATCTGACGCAAGGTAGCTACCAACTCTATCACATTATGTCCGTCGCTGGGGCCAAAATAGCGGATGTTCATACCTTCAAAGATATTCTGCTGGTTGGTAAGCAGAGATTTCAGTGAATTATTGAACCTGATAATCTTCTGTCTGCGGTTTTCGTTCAGGATTCCCCATTTGAACAGATGCTGTGACGTTCTGAACCTGAGATAGTTGTAGAGCCTGCTGGTATGCAGTTGGTGCAGGTATTGTTTCATTCCGCCTACACTATGGTCGATGCTCATATTGTTGTCGTTCAGAATGATGAGCAGGTTGTTGTTGCTGCTTGATACGTTGTTCAATCCCTCAAATGCCAATCCTCCGCTCATGCTGCCGTCTCCAATCACAGCTACCACTTGTCTGTCTGTCTCGCCTTTCTCCTGAGCGGCAACAGCCATTCCCAGTGCAGCAGAAATACTATTGGAGGCATGTCCGCAGGCAAAGGTGTCGTATTCGCTTTCCTGTGGTGAGGGGAAGGGACGAAGGCCGTGCAGTTTCCTGTAAGTGCTGAATTTCTCCCTTCTGCCAGTCAGAATCTTGTGGCCTGCAGCCTGATGACCTACATCCCAGACAATTCGGTCGTATGGCGTATTGAAAACGTAATGTAGGGCAACGGTTAGTTCCACAACACCCAGACTGCTGGCAAAATGACCGGGGTTGTCTGCCAACTCTTGTATAATAGTTTGCCTGAGTTCCTTACAGACATTTGGGAGTTCTGATATAGGTAATTGCCTTAAATCAGAAGGGAAATGTATGTTTGCCAATAGATCTTTGGACACTTTTTCTACAATTGTTCAATTTTTGATAATGCAAAATTACATATTTTCAATGAAGTTGCGTAATTTTGTACAAGAAAAAATATCATCTTTGTTCAATGAATTATCAAGAACATCTTTTTAGGACGAAGATAGAGGTACCCAAATGGGAAAAACCAATGGCCGTTTCTGAGCATGTGGTATTTCTCGGTTCGTGTTTTGCCCAACACATGGGGGAACGCTTCCAGAGTTTTGGCCTTCATGCTCTCTGTAACCCTCTGGGGGTTCTGTATAACCCTGAGAGTATAAGGTTGCAGGTGCGTGCAGCCTTGCATGTAGAGGATGTGGACATTCCCGTTTTCCATGCGGAAGATGAATGGCGTTGCTGGTGGGCTGGAACGCAGATAGGCGGCAGTTCGGAGCAAGAGTGCAAGGAGGCGGTGGAAGGAGCTTTGCAGATGTTACGGCTCTCCATCCTCTCTGCCGATTACCTGTTCATTACCCTTGGCACCAATGTGTGTTATCAACTGAAATCCAACGGACTTGTGGTGGCCAACTGTCATAAGGCACCCAGTAGGTTGTTCTGTGAAGAATGGCTGTCGCTACCGGATTGCATAAAATCTCTGATGTCCTTGATTGATGATGTGCATGAACAGAATCCCCATTTGAAGATCGTTTTTACCATCAGCCCCTTCCGATATGCCAAATATGGCTATCATGGCAATCAATTGGCAAAATCCACTCTTATGCTTGCTGTGGAAGAGGTGCGCAAGACGTACCCCGAATGGGTGTCCTATTTTCCTGCCTACGAGATTATGATGGATGAGTTGCGCGACTATCGTTTCTATACAGAAGATATGTTGCATCCATCGGGTGTGGCAGTCGATTACATCTGGGAACGTCTGGTACAGACTGTTATGAGTGATACCATGCAGAAGTATCTGCAGGAATATGCTCCCATCCGTAGCGGTTTGCATCATACGCCTAACCATCCGGAATCGGCAGGTTACAAGATGTTCTTACAGTCATTGGAAGAAAAGGAAAGAGAGTTGAAGAAGAAATACAATGTTGACTAATATATATAGATAATGTACACGATATCAGAAATCTCCATATTAATAGGTGCTCACAGAATTGGAGACTATGAGCAACGGATAGACTGGTTGCTGACAGACAGCCGTAGCCTGAGTTTCCCTGAGAGTACGCTTTTCTTTGCTATCCGTACAGGAAAGGGTGACGGGCATGCTTACATTAAGGATTTGTATGCTAGAGGTGTGCGGGCTTTTGTGGTAGAAGAAGTCCCTGAGGGCGATTTCGCCAATGCCAATTTCCTGCTTGTACCTAATACATTGCAGGCATTACAGCGATTGGCAGAACGCCATCGTGATTCTTTTTCTATTCCTATCTTTGGCATTACGGGCAGCAACGGTAAGACCATAGTCAAGGAATGGCTCTACCAGATGCTTTCGCCCGACTATACGGTTACCCGTAGTCCCCGTAGCTATAACTCTCAGATAGGTGTTCCCCTTTCTATCTGGGGCTTGTGGGAGAACAGTCAGATAGGCATCTTTGAGGCGGCAATCTCTCAGCCGGGCGAGATGTCTTCTCTTCAGCGTATCATCCAGCCTACACTGGGTATCTTTACGTGTTTGGGGACTGCCCATCAGGAGAATTTCGAGTCGATGGAGCAGAAATGCCTGGAGAAACTTCAGCTCTTCAAGGATGCCGAGGCCTTAATATATCCCATAGATGATGAGATAGTGGCTCAGTGTGTCCGTAAAATGAATTTCAAATGTAAACTCATTCCCTGGCACAATACAGGTAACGCTATCGATGATAATAAGGCTGTCTGCCGTGTTGTATGCCAGTATATGGGTATGAGTGATGACGTGATAGAGGAACGACTGAAAACGCTGGAGCCTGTGGCTATGCGTCTGGAGGTGAAAGCTGGTGTCAGGGACTGTACACTTATCAATGACTCCTATAATAGCGACCTGAACAGCTTGGATATTGCCCTGCATTTTATGAACCGCCGACCTGAGCGTGAGGGAAAATCCAAGACGCTTATCCTGAGCGATATCCAGCAGAGCGGTGTTCCACCTATGATGTTCTATACGCATCTTTCCCAGATGCTGCAGCAGCAAGGCGTGGAGCAACTGATAGCCATAGGGCCTGTTATCTCTGCCCATGCGCATTGCTTCGAGAATCTGCAGGCACGCTGTACGTTCTTCCCTGATACGCAGTCATTCCTGCAGAGTCCGCTCTTTGGCTCTTTGCGCAATCAGCTGATTCTTATCAAGGGAGCCCGCTCCTTCTGCTTCGAGCAGATAACAGACCTTCTGGAGCAGAAGGTGCACGAGACCATTCTTGAAGTCAACCTCAGTGCCATAGAGCAGAACCTGAATTACTACCGCTCTTTTTTGAAGCCTGAGACCAAGATGGTCTGTATGATTAAGGCTGATGCATACGGAGCCGGTGCTGTGGAGGTGGCTAAGATTCTGCAGGACCACAGGGTGGACTATCTGGCCGTTGCCGTAGCCGATGAGGGAGTAGCCCTCCGTAACGCTGGCATCACGGCAAACATAATGATTATGAACCCAGAGATGAGTGCTTTCCGAACGCTCTTCCAGTATAATCTGGAGCCAGAGGTCTATAGCTTCCGTTTGCTGGATGCCCTTATCCATGCAGCCAAGAAGGAGTGTATTACCAACTTCCCGATACATATTAAGTTGGATACAGGTATGCATCGAATGGGTTTCGACCCTCTGAAGGATATGCCCACGCTAATAGAAAGGCTTAAGCAGCAGAATGCCGTTATCCCGCGTTCTGTCTTCTCGCACTTTGTGGGAAGCGATAGCGACGACTTCGACAGTTTTTCTGCCCATCAGTACGACCTCTTCCTGAAAGGCAGTGAGCAGTTGCAGGCTGCATTCCATCATACCATTCTCCGTCATATGTGCAATAGTGCGGGTATTGAGCACTTCCCGGAACGGCAGATGGAGATGGTGCGTTTGGGACTGGGACTTTACGGCATAAACAGCCGCAACAACCAGCTTATAAATAATGTATGTACGTTGCGTACTACCATATTACAGATTCACGATGTTCCGGCTGGTGATAGCGTAGGGTACAGCCGACGTACTTTTATGGACCGTGACAGTCGTATTGCCAGTATTCCTATCGGGTATGCCGACGGACTGGACCGTCTCTTGGGCAGGGGTAATGGATACTGTCTGGTAAACGGAAAGAAAGCCCGCTACGTGGGGAACATCTGTATGGATGTCTGCATGATAGACGTAACGGACATTCCCTGTCAGGAGGGCGATTCTGTACTCATCTTTGGCGAGGAGTTGTCTCCTTCCGTCTTGGCGGATATTATTGATACCATTCCTTACGAGATTCTAACGGGTATCAGCCCCAGAGTGAAGCGAGTATATTATCAGGAATAATAAAAAAAAAAAAGAGCGCTTGACGGCGCTCTTTTTTCTTTTACCAGATATCTTCGGGTGTATTGGGATTGTCGTAAATTTCCTTAGGACACCATTCTATGTAATCAAGGAAGAGCTGTTTGTTGGGATTATCCTGTACGCTCTTGAAACGCAGGTAATAAACCTTCTCGGAGTCGATATGCGTGCGTAGCAGGATACGACGAGTGGTTTTGGCCAGCGAACGAGCTGTCTGGTTGCCGCCTGGGACTTCTGTGAAATATTCAGGTCCCTTCATGAAACCGTTGTTACGCATACGCTTGTCAATCTCGGCATTATAGTCATCATCTTGCGTGTCGGCTTCCCATTTAAGTAAGGGGTCGGTACCTCCTAATGACATGTTGACAGGAATGCCGGCAGGGTAGAGGGCATCTTTGTCCTCGCCGTAATACACCTGGCAGATTCCACGCCAGGGACTCTCGGTAGATACACCCATTCTTATCTCGTACGTGCCTGAGATGGGCACGGGAGGCAGTCGGAGCGTTACATCATACATACCCTCGCACAGCATCTCGTCAGCCTGGTAGTTCGGCCATTCCTGATTAATACCGTTCAGCAGGTAGAAAATCATATCCTTGGTATTAATATTTATGTCGTCAAAGTACTGATATACTTCGTCTGCGGGGAAAGAGTATCTGTGGAAGTAGCTCATGCACCTCATATCGTTGGACATCATCTCGGGAGCAAATTCCCACACGTCATAACGTAGGCGTGAACGCATCAGCTCGTGACGGACATGGTTGTCATACGCCAGCACCTTGTCTATGGGATAGATGATGGAGTTCATCAGCTTGACCATCTTAGAGTCAACGTCGGTATTTATATAGATACCCTCATTTTCTGTAGTGCATGACAGCTCGTGATAGTTGCCGTGTCTGCCGTTGTCCAATACGGGGAAGCGGTTCAGATAGACTCCGTGGCTTTCTGCACTTTCCCATAGGCGGAGCAGGCGTCTTTTGCCCATGGTGACATAATGATTCCATACGGGCACTGTGGGAGCCTTGATTCTTCCTCTGGGATTATAGCCTCTCTCGTTGTAATGCAATACCAGTTTGTCCACAGGCAATCGGCATGGCAACAGATGATATGTGACAAACTGATTTATCAGGTTGTTTTCATCCTTGTAATTCTCATCGTTTATGGCATCGGGATAGAAGCCTTGGTTGGCCACCCATTGACGTACATCGTCTATGGTAATATCCTTCAAATCCTTTTTCAATGTCTTCGTCCAGAAATCGTCCGTCTCGGCGAACAGGGTAAAGCCATACTTGCGGTTTTCCTGTGGCGGTACGTTGGTTCCTAAGTTGGGCCACCAACTGTCTTTGATGACGCCTGTCTTAACGAGTTTCTCATACGCATAGTCCTTGACAACAGAGAGCGTGTCTGTCAGTCCGCAGGCCTCTACAAGCTTTGCCATAATAAAGTAGCCGCAATCGGGCTGTGTGGCATAAAGGTGCAAGGTGCTACCTAAAGTCTCGCTGGTAGGATTGATGGCATAGCTAAGTTCGTGAATAAAGCCGTTGAGACATTCTATATCCCTGTTCTTGATGGATACTGGGCATTTGCCGTCGATGAAACAGGAGTCTGGATCGTTCTGGGCATAAATTATACTGATTTTACAGTCTGCCATTGTGCTTAGCGAAAACTCCTCGTTGTTGTCTGGGAATTCGCTTACGGTAAACATCTTCCTTTCGGCATCTTTACCGTCGATAAGGCTGTTCATTACTATCACGTAGCGGATAGAGTCCTTGACGCGGTCGTTAGGGAAAGCGTCCCAACTGGGTTCTGGAATGATACCTTTTATGCATAAGGTATCCAAGTACAGCTGGATGGCTTCGTTGGTAGGTGCGAAACAAGTGTAAGCTCCGTATGCTGTCAGCAATTGATAGACGGAGGTTTCAGAGACATCACTTACCTCCTGCTCTTTGCATAATCGTACGTACTCGCTGAATTGATTGTGGTCGGATAGGTAACTTCCAATGGTTCGTTCCTTGAATACGTAACGCGAGGAGGTGTCAATATCCTCTGTGCAGCTAGTGGCAAGAACGATGCTCATTAGCATGATGGGAATTAGGTTTAATACTTCGGTTTTCATTATGTTTGTTGTTAATTTCTGATGCAAAAATACATTTTTTTTAGAATAATGTATTATTTCCCCAAATATTTTCTTCGTAATTGTAGTTCAATTATGGTTGATATTCGAGATAATACAAATATTATGCTCTTGTTGATAGGTTTCCACCGATAGAGTTGTTAATATGGTTCGTGAATGGTTAAAATTTTCATTTTGTGGGTACAAAAATATAAATTTTGCAATAAAAAAGCAAGATAAGGCAAAGATATTATACCTTTGTTGCCACAATAACCTAAAAACAGAAACAAATGAAGAAACTTATCTCATTCTCGCTCCTCCTCATGCTGCCTTTCTGCATGATGGCGCAGGAGTTTCGTGTTCTCTCGCCAGACGGGCTTACCTATCTTAATGTAAAGCTGGCTGATGGCCGTCTTACCTACAATGCTGGTTACCGTACCGTTGTTAAACCCAAGAAGAAAGGCGCTGTGGCCGATACGCTGGATGTGCCCATGATATTGGATTCGCCTCTTGGCCTTTATACCAGTGTGGGCGACCTGAGCAAAGGACTGGAGTATCAGCCTTTGCCGAAGGAAGTGGAAAAAATGAACTACACGAACGAATATACCCTGCGTCAGGGCAAGCAGAGCAAGGTTAGCTCCGAGGAGAATGCACTTGTTCTCTCTCTCACCAATCCAGAGGCTAAGGCCAAGAAATTGGTAATGTGGGTAGGCTTCCGTATCTTTAACAACAATATCGCGTATGCCTACCGAATTGTGCAAGCGGAGGGGAGCCAGACTTCTGCATTTGTAGTTACAGGCGAGGCCAGCGGCTTCCGTCTGCCTACTGATGCTACCGCCTTTATTTGTCCACAGAGCGACCCGATGATAGGCTGGATGCAGACCAAACCCAGCTACGAGGAGGGTTACATTTGGGACGAGCCCATCACCAAGCGCTCTGGCTACGGTCACGGCTGGACGTTCCCCTGCCTCTTCCATGAGGGTGATAAGGGATGGGTTCTCATCTCTGAAACGGGCGTTAGCAGCAGCTACTGCGGCAGTCACCTCAGCGATGCCACTTCCGACGGACTCTTTACCATTGCTTTCCCCATGGAGGGTGAGAACAACGGTTTTGGCAGTACAGGCGCCCAGATGGGTTTGGCAAGCTGTGGGAATTCCCCCTACGACTGGATGACACAGTGGACACCTTATCGCACCATCACCTTCGGCCCCACGTTGAAGCCCATTGTAGAGACTACCATTACATGGGATGTGGTGCACCAGCTCTATGAGCCCAGCATCGACTACAAAGGCTCTCGCAATACCTGGTCATGGATTCTCTGGCAGGATGCCAGCATCAATTACGACGATCAGGTGAAGTTCATCGACCTGGCTGCCAGCCTTGGTTGGGAAGGTTGTCTTATCGATGGCGGTTGGTACGAGAATATCGGTCGCAATGGTATGGAGAAACTCTTTGCCTATTGTAAGGAGAAGGGTGTTCGCCCTTGGGTATGGTACAACAGCAACGGCGGATGGAACAATGCACCTCAGACAGCCCGCCAGTGTATGCACAACTCCATTGTCCGTAAGGAGGAGATGAAATGGCTGCACGATAACGGTGTTGCAGGTATCAAGGTGGATTTCTTCGGTGGCGACAAGCAGGAGACCATGCGTCTGTACGAAGGTCTGCTCTCTGATGCCAACGACTTTGGCATTCAGGTTATCTGTCACGGATGTACGCTGCCTCGCGGTTGGGAAAAGATGTATCCCAACTATTGCAGCTCCGAGGCCGTTCTTGCCTCAGAGAACCTTTACTTCAGCCAAGGTTTCTGCGATATGGAAGCTCGTCACGCCTGTCTGCATCCCTTCGTCCGCAACGCTGTAGGTTCTATGGAATATGGCGGCACCGTGCTGCAGAAACGACTGCATAAGGAGCCAGGAAAGGGCAATACGCGTCGTACCACCGATGTGTTCGAGTTGGCAACCGCTATCGTATTCCAGTCCAGTGGCCAGAACTTCGCCCTCACACCCCGTAACCTTACGGAGCAGCCACAGTTCGAGATTGACTTCATGAAGCAAGTGCCCACCACATGGGACGAAACACGTTTCATAGATGGCTATCCCGGTAAGTATGTGGTGCTGGCTCGCCGTCATGCCGACAATTGGTATATCGCTGCCCTGAATGCGCAGCAGGAGCCGCTCAACCTGACGCTCAACATCAATGGGTACAACGTAAAGACCCTCCTAGTAGATGAGGCTCCTCTGCCCATGAAACCAGACAAGAAGGGCAACCTAAAGATTACCATCCAGCCCAGCAGCGGCGCAGTATTGTATTAAACAATCATTGGGATATGTAAAAATATTTCCTATTATTCGTTTTGGATTATTTTTGTTTCCTAGTTAGAGAGAATTTACTCCCTAACTAGGAAATTTTTTTCGCCACACGTGGCAGTAAAAAATCTTGCGGCAAAGAGTATAGCTCTTCGTTCAGATAGGGTGGTGTAGTGTCAAAATATTTCCTTTTTTCCGAATTACAGTAATTACAATTACAGTTTCCCTTTAGCGTATTCAGTATTCAGTATTCAGTTTCCCGAAAGCATTTTTTTTGTCTTCAGTTTCCTCAGTTTCTTCAGTTGACAGTTGACAGTTTCCAAAAATGAAAATTGGACAAGGATTGCTGTTTTTGTTCTGTGTCGCTGATTAACACTATATTTGGCCCAGCGGAGATACGCTGGGCACCTTGGAGATACGCTGGGCACCTTGGAGATGTGCTGGGCACCTTGGAGATGTGCTGGGCACTTCGTTTGGCACAGCGTGGTGCATAATTTTGAAGGATTTAGGGCATGTTTCCCCCAAAATGCGTATCTTTGTGTCTTAAAAAACAATGAACACATGACACGTGAAGAGATGATTGCTAAGGGCTTGACGCCAGAAGAAACAAAACATAACGGGCATCGCAGGGCTTTCTTCCATGATTATAGCCGTCCGGGTCTTTATATGATAACGCTGGTGACGGAGGGAAGAAAGCGTCTCTTTGGCTGCATAGAGGGGTGCACAAGAGGGAAGAAAGGGTCGGCAGATTACCCTCATTTGCAATGCTCTGTATTAGGGGATTTGATACTTAATGAGGAGGTGAAAAAGATTTCGCAGTTCTACCCGATGGTTGAGGTTTGGAAAGTGGCGTTGATGCCTGACCATATTCATCTTCTAGTACGTGTGAAGGCTAAACTGCCTGAAGGGAAGCACTTGGGGAACATTGTGCGCGGTTTTAAGACGGGCTGCACCAGAGCTTGGTGGAAACTGGAGGATGAGAAGCCCAGCGGAGATGCGCTGGGCACTGTGAGGGATGAGAAGCCCAGCGGAGATGCGCTGGGCACTGTGAGGGATGAGAAGCCCCGCGGAAATGCGCTGGGCACTGATATTGTGCCTGAGGTTTCTCCCTCGGGCTTACGGCCAGTTCTTTATCAGGCGGGCTATCATGACCGCATTATCATGGGTGATGGTACATTGGAGAATATCTGCCGCTATATGGATGAGAACCCTTTTAGGGCAAAACTAAGGGAGGAATGCCCTAATCTTATGCAACGCCAGCTGCACTTGTGGATACAGGGCCGCGAATATGCGGCTTTTGGTAACCTTTTTTTGTTGAAGTACCCAGAGAAAGAACAGGTGTTTTTTCACAGGAAAAACAAAGAGGGAATGCCAACGCACCTTACTCCGGAGTATGCCCAGGAGAAAGCAAAACTGCTACAGCATGCCGAACAGGGCGCTGTGCTGGTGACACCTGGTATATCAGAAGGTGAAAAGCAAGTTGTTCAGGCGGCTTTGACAGGGCATCTTCCGCTCATTATCTTGCAAAAGGAGCCCATTACGGAATACTGGAAGCCTTCGCAGGGGCGTTTCTATACATGTGCAGCTGGTAGGTTGCTGATTCTAGCCCCTTGGAACATGGTGGGTGATTCTGACTACGCTCGTTTTCACTCCTTGAATGATTTGGCGCATGAAATATGCCTTGCAACGGATACTCGCTTGCTGGGTATTGGGGGCCAATTAAAATGAATCATGGAGGCGATGAACGCCTCCATGATTACATTATCTGATAAACAGCATCTCGCGATACTTGGGTAGAGGCCACAGCTCATCATCTACGATAAGCTCCAGCTCGTCTATGTGATAGCGAATCTTCTCGATAAGGGGAGCTACGGTATCGTGGTAGGCAATGGCTTTCTCGCGTACGCTTTCAATCTTGTTGGCTACACGACGGGCCTCGATGAGGGCTTCTACGTTCTCGGTGATGAAACTGCTGTGCTCGCTGATACGCTCTATGAGAGCCAGATTGTTGGCGCTAACCTTGATGGCGGTCTGCTCGGGGAAAATCTCCTTTACCTTATGTACATTATCTATTAGCTGGCTCTGGTACTTGGTGGCCACGGGGATGATGTGGTTCAGGCAGAGGTCGCCAAAGATGCGGGCCTCGATCTGAATCTTCTTGGTGTAGGTCTCCTGCTTGATTTCGGTACGTGCCTCCAGTTCGGCCTCAGAGAGAACGTGCATATCGCCAAACATCTTTATGGTGTCGGGCTTCAGGTAGTTGTCCAGCATCAGGGGCGCGCTGTTCTCTGTATCCAAGCCACGACGGGCTGCTTCCTGTTTCCATTCCTCGCTGTAGCCGTTGCCGTCGAAGCGGATGGGCTTACAGGCCTTGATGTCTTCACGAACGGTCTTCAGGATAGCCTTCATGGGCTCTGTGCCTGCCTTGATGAGCTTATCTACACGCTGCTGGAAGTTGGTCAGTGCCTCAGCCATAGCGGTGTTGAGAACAATCATAGAGGCTGCGCAGTTGGCCTGTGAACCTGCAGCACGGAACTCGAAGCGGTTGCCGGTGAAGGCGAAGGGCGAGGTGCGGTTGCGGTCGGTATTATCCAAAAGCAGCTCGGGAATCTGAGGAATGTCCAGCGTGAGCGACTGCTTGCCCTTGAGGTTGATAATCTCCTCGTCGTTGGCATTCTCCAAGTGGTCCAGCAACTCAGAAAGCTGCTTACCCAGGAAGCTGGAGATAATGGCTGGAGGAGCCTCGTTGGCACCCAGGCGGTGTGCATTGGTGGCGGAAATGATGCTGGCCTTCAGCAAGCCGTTGTGGCGGTAAACAGCCATCAGACTTTCCACCAGGAAGGTGACGAAGCGCAGATTGTCCAGCGGAGTCTTGCCGGGGCCGTGCAGGAGCACGCCTGTATCGGTAGAAAGGCTCCAGTTGTTGTGCTTACCGCTACCGTTTACACCAGCAAAGGGTTTCTCGTGCAGGAGGCAACGGAAGCCGTGCTTGCGGGCTACCTTGCGCATGAGCATCATCAAAAGCATGTTGTGGTCAACGGCCAAGTTGCACTCCTCGAAGATAGGAGCCAGCTCGAACTGGTTGGGGGCCACCTCGTTGTGGCGTGTCTTGCAGGGAATACCCAGCTCCAGAGCCTTAATCTCGAGGTCCTTCATGAAGGCTGCCACACGGCCGGGGATAGAACCGAAGTAGTGGTCGTCCATCTGCTGGTTCTTGGCGCTGTCGTGTCCCATCAGGGTGCGACCCGTCATTACCAAGTCGGGACGGGCAGCATAGAGGTCCTCATCTACCAAGAAATACTCCTGCTCCCAACCTAAGTTGGTAATAACCTTCTTGACCTCGGGATAGAAATAGCGTGCTACGGCGGTAGCGGCCTTGTCAACGGCCATCAGTGACTTCTTCAGCGGAGCCTTGTAATCCAGCGCCTCACCGGTATAAGAGATGAAGACGGTGGGAATCATCAGTGTGTCGCCCACTACGAAAACAGGGCTGGCAGGATCCCATGCAGAGTAGCCGCGAGCCTCGAAGGTGGAGCGGATACCACCGCTGGGGAATGAGCTGGCATCGGGTTCCTGCTGAACCAGCTGCTTGCCTGTGAATTCCTCTACCAGACCGCCTTTGCCATCATGCTCTACGAAGCCGTCGTGCTTCTCGGCTGTACCTTCGGTAAGGGGCTGGAACCAATGGGTGCAGTGTGTAGCACCTAATTCCATAGCCCATTTCTTCATACCTTCGGCAACGATGTTGGCAGTTGCCAGATCCAGTGTCTCGCCATTGTCCATAACAGCACACATCTTCTTATATACATTGGCAGGAAGATACTGGTACATCCTCTTGCGATTGAAAACGTACTTGCCGAAGAACTCGCTGGGACGATCTGTACGGTTGGGAACGGGAATGGGTTTCTTGTTAAAAGCTCCTCTTACTACTTGAAATCTGAGTGTACTTGACATATATTGTTTTAATTAAGAATTAAGAATGAAGAGTGAAGAATGAAAATTACCAACGGTATACGGTAAACTAATTTTCAACTTTCAATTTTCAACTTTCAATGAACCTTTTGGAAAGCGGAGCGAACTCCTCTATGCGACGGTCACGCAGGAAGGGCCACCAGCGGCGGACATTCTCGGAGCGCTTCATATCTATCTCTACTACCATGTTTACTTCTTCGTCCTTGGGGGCACGATAAAGCATCTCGCCTTGGGGACCTGCCACAAAACTGCTGCCCCAGAACTGGATACCCTTGGTCTGGCCGCTGGGGTCTGGCTCGTAGCCTACACGATTGACGGCTATCACAGGCAGGCCGTTGGCTACGGCATGGCCGCGCTGAACGGTAGTCCATGCTTCGCGCTGACGCTCCTGCTCCTCTGGCGTATCGCTGCTCTCGTAGCCGATGGCAGTGGGGTAGATGAGCAACTCGGCTCCCTGTAGGGCCATCAGACGGGCGCCTTCGGGGTACCACTGGTCCCAGCAAACCTGAACTCCTAAGAGTCCCAGGCTGGTGCGGATGGGATGGAAACCTAAGTCGCCAGGCGTGAAGTAGAACTTCTCGTAATAAGCAGGGTCGTCAGGAATGTGCATCTTGCGGTATTTTCCCGCTATGGAGCCGTCCTTCTCGAATACCACAGCCGTATTGTGGTACAGACCGGCTGCCCTGCGCTCGAAGAGGCTTGTTACCAGCACAATACCATGCTGACGAGCCAAGTCGCCGTAGAACTCGGTGCTGGGACCTGGGATGGGTTCGGCCAACGAGAAATTATCTACATTCTCTGTCTGGCAGAAATAAAGGCTGTTGTGCAGTTCTTGCAAAACTACCAACTGTGCTCCTTGTTTTGCCACATCGGCAATATTCTGAGCCAGCTTCTGCTTGTTATCTTCTATGTTGGCTGTGCAACTTTGCTGTATTATTCCTATTATCATCTTTTCTTTCATTGAACATTGAACATTGAGCATTGAACATTATTTCAACGCTCCAAGTGGGAACTGCATGGCTGAGCAGTGGATGGAGCCGTGCTGGAGGATGAGCGTCTGGCTGTCTATCTCCACAATCTCGTGCTTGGGGAATGCCTTGGCCAGTTGGTTGTGTGCCTGACGGTCTGTCTCGTAGTCGCCGTATGTGGGCATCAGCACCGCTTTATTTATAATAAGGAAATTGGCGTATGTGGCAGGCAGACGTGAGCCGTCCTCGTCGAACCTCTTCGGCGCCATAGGCAATGGAATAAGATTGTAGGGCTCGCCGCTGAGCGTCTGGAAGGTTTTCAACTGCTCTTCCATGAGCTTCAATTCAGCATAATGCTCGTCTTCTGTATCAGTACATTGCACGTAGGCAATGGTATTGTTGGGGCAGAAACGGGCCAGCGTATCTATGTGGCTGTCTGTATCATCGCCAGCTAAGTAGCCGTGATCCAGCCAAAGGATACGCTCGGCATGGAGGTAAGAGAGCAGACGCTTTTCGATATCGGCTTGCGTAAGAGGTTGGTTCCTGTGGGGAGCCAGCAGGCACTGGCTGGTGGTAAGGATGGTTCCTTTTCCGTCGCTTTCTATGCTGCCGCCCTCCAGGACGAAATCAAGATGCTCTTCATACTCACCCTTGAAGATGCCCTGTTGCATGAGGTTCCGACTGATCTGATTGTCGAGTTCGGCAGGAAACTTCTCTCCCCATCCGTTGAACTTAAAGTCGAGTAGGCGAGTACCTGTCTCGGTAAGCAAGGTGATAAAGCCGTGATCTCGAGCCCATGTATCGTTGGTAGGCATCTGGTAGAACGTGATCTGCCGGCAAACCTGCTTAGGCAGTTGCTCTGTTAGAAGCGCCTGTACCTGCTCTGGCTCTGGGGTAACAATGAGAAGCTTCTCTCTGGAAGCAATCTGCATGGCCATCTGAATATAGCACTTCGTTACTTCCTTGAGCACAGGAGCCCAGTCTGTACTGGCATGCGGCCATGTAAGTTGGACGGCACACTGCGGATACCATTCGGCAGGCAGATGCGTAGATCTGATTTCTGTCAACTCGGGACCGTGCTCCTCATCAAAACGTAGCTGCAGGAGCAAATCGGTAGGTATTGTTGTGGGACGTTGAAAGTGTAAAGCCATGCGTTTGCTTCTTTTTCTAGTAATGTGGGCACAAAGGTAGTGCAAACCGAGAGAAATACAAAATAAAAAACGTTTTTTATTTTTATTTCCGAGGTGCCTCCTGTCTTCGAGGCTGCGTAGCAGACTCAAAGGAGGTGCAAATTAGTAGAAAAAACAAAAGAAATTTGGAATTTATCTTCTTTTGGCGTACCTTTGCACCCAAGAAACGTACTTACTATGAGCGTGACTGTTCGGGAAGTGATGAATGCCCTTGAATATTTCGCGCCTCTGCCCTTGCAGGAAAGCTATGATAATGCTGGCTTGCAGGTTGGACTGACAGAGGCGGAAGTCTCAGGGGTTTTATTGTGCCTTGACGTGACCGAGGAAGTGATTTCTGAGGCCATAGAGTTGGGGTGCAATCTTATCGTGTCCCACCATCCGTTATTGTTCCGAGGCCTGAAAGTACTCTCAGATACTGACATGGTACAGCGTTGTGTGAGGATGGCCGTTCAGAATGATATAAATATCTATTCCGCTCATACTAATCTGGACAGTGCCATAGACGGTGTGAACTACGCCATCGCCGAGCGTTTAGGCTTGGTAGATGTGGAACTCATGCAGCAGAGGAAAGTGCCTGTTCATGCAGACTCCCGAGAACGAATGGTGCTGGCAGGCAACGGAGTGATAGGTTATCTGACGGAAGGCGAGGACTCGCTGGTATTCCTGCAGCGGGTAAAGCAAGCCTTCGGTGTGGAATGCCTGATGCACAACGAGCTGTTGCAGCGTCCGATACAATGTGTGGCTATCTGCGGTGGGGCAGGTGATTTCTTGTTGGATGAGGCTATTAAGTTGAAAGCTGACGCCTTCCTGACGGGAGAAATGCATTACCATCAATACTTTGGCCACGCCCAGCAGATACAGATAGGCGTATTGGGGCATTATCAGAGCGAGCAGTACACGGCAGATATTCTGCGTGGTGTCATTGAGGACAGATTCCCTAATCTGGCACTCTTCAAGACCACCGTTTGTACAAACCCGATTAAGTACCTTTAAGCCCCCTCTCCGCTCCCCCCTTGGGGGAGTACAAAAAAATGTAAATTATAAATAGTCAAATAGTATATTTAAATTATGGCAAGAGAAAAAGTTAAGGATCCCTCAGATTTGAGCGTGGAAGAAAAACTGAAGAACCTGTATGAGCTGCAGAAACTGCTGACAGAGATAGATAAGATCAAGACTCTGCGCGGTGAGTTGCCTCTGGAGGTTCAGGATTTGGAAGATGAGATAGAAGGTTTGGCTACTCGTGTAGAGAAGATTACTGCCGAGGTGGCTGATCTGAAGCGTGAAATCAATCAGCGTAACGGTGATATTGAGGTTAACAAGGGTAATATTGAACGCTACAAGGCTCAGATGGATAGCGTGAGAAACAATCGCGAGTATGATTCATTGAGTAAGCAGATAGAATATGCCGAGCTGGACAACGTCTTGAACGAGAAGAAGATTGGCGAGGCAAAGGCTCTGGTTGAGAACAAGACAGCCGAGATTACCCGTTGCAATTTGCTGGCTAATGACAGACGTGCAGATTTGGACGTAAAGCGCAGCGAGTTGGAAGAGATTATCGCAGAAACCAAGGCTGATGAGGATAAGTTGCGTGAGAAGGCCAAGAATCTGGAGCTCACTATCGAGCCCCGTTTGCTGAGCGCTTTCAAGCGTATCCGTAGAAACAGCCGTAACGGTCTGGGTGTTGTATATGTACAGCGTGATGCTTGCGGCGGTTGCTTCAATAAGATTCCACCTCAGCGTCAGTTGGATATCCGTATGCGTAAGAAGATTATTGTTTGCGAATATTGCGGTCGTATTATGGTTGACCCCGAATTGGCTGGTGTAGAGATGGTAGAAAAGGAGGAGAAGCCAAAACGCAGAAGAGCTACTCGCAAGAAGGCAGACGAGAAGGCAGAAGATTAAAAAACATTTTCTCAATAAACAAGAAAAACGCTCACCCTGTGAAAAGGGTGGGCGTTTTTTTTTGTTTTAAAGGCAAAGCTCTTGCCACGAGGGTATGTCTGGCAGAAACTCGTAGGTCTCATTCTCGTAATTAATCCTACAGCAGTAATGTTGCATCCCATTGCTAACAATTAGCCAGCGGACACGCATCTTTATGTTGTATCGGCTTATCTGGTTGAATACCCTCTGGTTGATGGATATATGGGGTGCCTTGTATTCTATAATCATAATGGGGCACGCCTGAGCATCATAGACAACCGTGTCGCAACGCTTCTGTGTGTTGTTGAGATTCAGGGCAACCTCGTTGGCAATGCAGGATGCGTTGTACCCCTTTTGGTTGATAAGAAAATGAACGAAGTGCTGACGAACCCACTCTTCAGGTGTAAGAACGACGTATTTTTTGCGTAAAACGTCAAAAACAGTCACTCTATTTCCATTTCTTTGCAGTTTTAAGTCCGTTTTTGGTAAATTCAGCGCTTCCATTTAGAAATATTTGTTATCTTTGCCTACAAAATTATATAAAATATGAAAACCAAGCAAGAGATTGTCGAAAATTGGTTGCCCAGGTATACGCATAAGCCGTTGGATGACTTCGGTGAATATGTTTTGCTGACCAATTTTAATAACTATGTGGATATTTTCTGCAAGAAGTTCGGAATCGAAGCCCCCGATTACTCATCCAACATGCGTTCGGCTACGGCTGATGGTATTAGCATCATCAACTTTGGCATGGGTAGTCCCAATGCGGCTATTATTATGGACCTTCTGAGTGCCATTAAACCCAAAGCTTGCCTCTTCTTGGGTAAGTGTGGTGGTATCTCTTCCAAAACGCAGCGAGGCGACCTGATCCTGCCTATTGCCGGTATCAGGGGCGAGGGTACCAGTAACGACTATTTCCCACCCGAAGTACCTGCATTGCCTGCTTTTATGCTGCAGCGTGCCATCTCCAGTACTATCCGAGACAAGGGATTTGACTACTGGACGGGAACGGTTTATACAACAAACCGTCGCGTTTGGGAGCATGACGACAAATTTAAGGAGTATCTGCGTATTACAC
The DNA here is from genome assembly GCA_024683455.1 of Bacteroidaceae bacterium. Taxonomy (GTDB): domain Bacteria; phylum Bacteroidota; class Bacteroidia; order Bacteroidales; family Bacteroidaceae; genus Physcousia. The sequence goes on along the minus strand of JAIKYE010000019.1, from coordinate 6,075 downwards.
ATGCTATGGCTGTGGATATGGAGACGGCAACGCTCTTTACGTGCGGATTTGCCAACCATATTCCTACGGGTGCTCTCTTGCTCGTTAGTGACAATCCTATGATTCCTGAGGGCGTAAAAACCGATGAGAGTGACAGAATTGTGACAAGCAAGTATGTTGATGACCATGTAGAAATAGGTATTCAGGCACTTGAGATGATTAAGGAGCAGAAGAAGACGGTACGTCACCTGAAATTTGATTATTAATGGCTGCACAGGCAAAGGGAAGTATTTCGCACGAGGATATTATCCGTTCCGTCCGTGCAGGAGAAGTGAAGCCCGTCTATCTCTTGATGGGCGCAGAGGATTATTATATAGACAAGCTGAGCGACTTTCTTACGGAGACGCTCTTGAAGCCAGAGGAACGTGATTTTAACCTGGATGTGGTATATGGCCTTGAGATAACTGCCGATAAGGTGGTAGAGTTGGCTCGTGCTTATCCTATGATGGCAGACAGGCGTGTGGTTTTGGTGCGTGAGGCGCAGTCTATGCGTTCTTTGGATGCGCTGGAAGCTTATCTGCAGCATCTTACACCCACTACAGTGCTTATCATCTGCTACAAGCACGGCACGCTAGATAAACGAAAGGCTGTGGCTAAGCTGATAGAGCAGAATGGCGTAGTATTTGAGAGCAAGAGGCTTTATGACAGCCAGTTGCCTCAGTTTATCACGCAGTATTTTAGCCGTAAGAAGGTGAAAATAGATACGCAGGCTGTTCAGATGCTAGCTGGGCACGTAGGAGCCGATTTGAGCCGTCTCTCGGCAGAAATGGATAAATTACTGCTCTCGCTTTCTGACGGTGAGAATAGCGTAACGGCAAGCAGGGTAGAGGAGCTTACTGGAATGAGCAAGGAATTTAATGATTTTGAGCTACGGTCTGCCTTGGCTGTAAAAGATGTTTTCAAGAGCATGCAGATAGTAAAATACTATCAAGGCCAGCAACAGAAATTTGCCCTTCCACAGACACTTTCCAATTTATTTACATTTTTTTCTGCCGTTTTGCTTGCATATTACGCTCCAGATAAGAGTGACAGGGGAATCGCTGCCTGGTTGGGGATGCCAGAATGGCAAGCCAGAAAGGACATTATTCCTGCCTATCAGAGTTACAAGGGAGTGAAGGTTTTGCAGATACTTTCTGAAATACGCAAAACTGATGCCAAAGGAAAGGGAGTAGGGGGCTGTAAAACCCCAAAAGAGGAGCTTTTGCAGGAGCTTATTTTCTTTATTTTACATTGATTTTTGTCTAGATTGTAACAGTTCGCTTACATCAAAAATAGGGTCCTATCTTCTGTAAAATAGCAAGTTAGGGCCTTTTTTGGTGCCCTGAGAATCGCGTAAAATTGAGCGTTTTTACAGCAGGATATGAATAATTCAGCCGTTCAAAAAACAGCCAAAAACAGCCAATTTTGCGATTTTTTAGTTTAAGAATGTAATTTGCATTCGTAAATTAAAATTACACCAACAAGCTGTATATTTGCATTTAAAATATAAAAGAAGGATGTGAATTTAAATTCGCAAACACAAATTTATATACCGTACACTGTATTTATAAATTCGAATTGTGCAATTTTAATCAAAAAACTGAATAATATGCATAAATGGATATATGGTATAATTGTCTAAAAATCAATGATTTTAATACATGCACATGTGATTTAGCTTTATTAAAGTGTAAAGACTTTTGAATGTTGTGCTAAAATGGGCTTTGTTGTCAGTCCTTGGTGTCTTTCACCAATTATAATGCATAGATAACCAGTGTTTTATATTCTTTATTCGATATACTTTACTTCAAGTTGTTGAATTTGTAAATTTGCATGTTTTTGATGCATTTTGTACACAGCCCCACTTTTGGGTTTAAGAATGTAAATGTTTGTGATTGTAAATATTTGCATTTTTGTTCATTTCGATTTTTGAATCCTAAAATTTGGAAGTTTAAATCCAATTTCCTACCTTTGCACTCAGTTTAGAGATTAAAATCAGGGGGTCACCCCTACTAATTGGACATAAAAAAGATGAAGGATAGAATTTATCAGCTGATGAAATATCAGGGTATGTCGCAAAAAGAGTTTGCTGCCACCCTTTGTATTGCCGAAGGAACTCTCTCCGGTATCTTCACCGGAAGAACACGTCCAACTAATAATATTGTTAATGCGATACATGAGTGCTTCCCTCACATTAGTATTAATTGGCTGATGTTTGGGGAGGGAGAAATGCTGCTCGAGGATGCTGCTTCCCATGCTCCGGAAACGGCTGCCGGACAGTCGGATCTATTCTCTTCTGCTACACCCCCTTCATTCGAGCCTAATTCTACCCCCTCTCCTGCGCCTCAAATTCAGGAGGTGGTAAAATATGTTGACAAACCGCAGCGTAAAATTACAGAAATTCGCGTTTTTTATGACGATGGAACGTTTGAAACATTTTCATCTTAAATGAAAAAACTCCTGGAACCCTACCTTGTGTTTCAGGTTTTTTTTATACCTTCGCATAAAATTTCAGCAGAATAACAAAATGAAGAAATATATTTTGGACCTTACGCTGACTGCTGTAGAGCGCCTTCACGAGCGCTACGTGTTGTTAAAGGCTACGGATACCCAAAAGCCTTTACCTGAGATGATACCCGGTCAGTTTGCCCAATTACAGATAGAAGGCAGCAAGCAGACATTTCTGCGTCGCCCCATCAGTATTCATAATGTAGATAAAGCGCAGAACGAGGTTTGGTTCCTTGTCCAGACTGTAGGAGATGGTACGCGCCAGTTGGCCAAGATGCAGGTTGGTGACACTCTGAACGTAATCCTTCCCTTGGGCAACGGTTTTACCATGCCCACAGATTCCACAGCCCGCGTTTTACTGGTTGGCGGAGGTGTAGGTGTAGCTCCCCTCTTGTACATGGGTGCTGCCATGAAGGAGAAAGGCTTGCAGCCTACTTTCCTGTTGGGAGCCCGTAGTGCAGGTGACCTGTTGCAGTTAGATAAGTTTCAGGCGCAGGGACGAGTTTTCGTTACCACGGAAGATGGTTCTCAGGGCGAGAAAGGCTTTGTTACCCAGCACAGCCTTTTGCAGCAGGAGAAGTTCAGTCAGATAAGCGTATGCGGTCCCAAGCCCATGATGGTGGCTGTGGCCCGTTATGCCAAGAGTGTTGATACACCTTGCGAGGTAAGCCTGGAAAATATGATGGCTTGCGGCTTGGGTGCCTGTCTTTGCTGTGTGGAAGATACAGAGATGGGCAATGTGTGTGTGTGTAAGGAAGGTCCTGTATTCGATATTAAGAAACTGAAATGGCAGATTTAAGAACTAACATAGCAGGCTTGCAGCTCTGTAATCCCGTAATGACCGCCAGCGGAACATTCGGCTACGGTATGGAGTTTCAGGATTTTGTCAATCTTGAACAGATCGGAGGCATTATAGTAAAAGGTACTACGTTGCAGCCCCGTCAGGGTAATCCCTATCCCCGTATGGCAGAGACAGCTCAGGGAATGCTCAACTGCGTAGGTCTTCAGAACAAAGGTGTGGACTATTTCTGCGAGCACATCTATCCGCAGATCAAGGATATCCGCACCAATATGATTGTGAATGTCTCAGGTAACAGTCCAGAGGATTATGCTGAGTGTGCAGCCCGTATCAACGAGCTGGAGCATATTCCTGCCATTGAGCTGAACATCTCCTGTCCCAATGTCAAGCACGGTGGTATGGCCTTTGGAACCACTACAGATGGTGCAGCCAGTGTGGTTAAGGCTGTTCGTGAGGCTTATAAGAAGACCTTGATAGTTAAGCTCTCGCCCAATGTTACCAGCATCACGGATATTGCTTTGGCCGTTCAGGATGCGGGAGCCGATGCCGTGAGCCTTATCAATACGTTGATGGGAATGGCCATCGATGTCGAGAAACGCAAGCGTGTACTTAGTATCGGAACAGGCGGTTTGAGCGGCCCATGCGTTAAACCTGTTGCCCTTAGAATGGTCTATCAAGTAGCACATGCTGTCCAGATTCCTGTTATAGGTTTGGGGGGCATAAGTAGTGCAACGGATGCAGTGGAATTCCTTCTTGCCGGTGCAACAGCCATAGAAATAGGTACAGCCAACTTCCTCGATCCTGCCATTACCGTTAAGGTGGCCGATGGCATTAATGCTTACTTGGACCGTCATGGATTCCAGAGTGTAAAAGATATAATAGGTATATGCGAATAGACATCATAACCGTACTGCCCGAACTGCTGGAGAACTTTACTCAGGAGAGTATTGTTGGTCGTGCACAGAAGAAAGGGTTGGCAGAGATACACGTCCATAACCTGCGTGATTACACGTTGGACAAGTGGCGTCGTGTGGATGACTACCCCTTTGGCGGCTTTGCCGGCATGGTTATGCAATGCGAGCCGATAGATCGTTGTATCAGCAAGCTTAAGAGCGAGCGTCACTACGATGAGATTATCTTCACCACCCCCGATGGTGAGCAATTCTCGCAGCCTATGGCCAACAGCCTTTCGCTTTGCGAGAACATTATAATATTATGTGGTCATTACAAGGGTATCGACTACCGCGTTCGTGAGCACCTTATCACCAAGGAAGTTTCCATTGGCGACTATGTGCTTACGGGAGGCGAGTTGGCTGCTGCTGTAATGACGGATGCCATTGTGCGTATTATCCCTGGAGCCATCGGTGACGAGCAGAGCGCTTTATCGGACAGCTTCCAGGACAATCTGCTGGCAGCGCCTGTCTATACGCGTCCTGCTGAGTACAAGGACTGGGGGCGTGTACCCGATGTACTCCTTTCCGGCCATGAGGCCAAAATCAAGGAGTGGGAACTGCAGCAGAGCTTAGAGAGAACTAAAAGATTACGTCCAGACCTTTTGAAGAAAAAGTAAGAGAGTTATGGAACACCAGAAAAAGAAAATGAACCTGTACGTCATTGCGGGCTGCAACGGAGCTGGAAAAACGACGGCTTCCTTTACCGTGCTGCCCGAGATGCTGAAATGCCGTGAGTTTGTGAATGCCGATGAGATTGCCGCAGGTATCTCACCCTTCAATCCTGAGGGGGTGGCGATTCAGGCAGGTAGGCTGATGATCGACCGTATCATCCAGTTGCTCAAGGACGGAGAGACCTTTGCCTTTGAGACAACGCTGGCTACCCGTTCGTATGTCAAGCTGATTCAACAGGCCAAGAAGCGCGGCTATTTCGTAACGTTGCTCTTCTTCTCCCTGAGTAGTGCCGAGCAAGCCCAGCGTCGTGTGGCTCAGCGTGTAAGTATGGGAGGTCACAACATACCTACCGATGTCATCATTCGTAGGTATGAAGCAGGCTTACAGAACCTGTTCCAGCTCTATATGCCTGTGTGCGACTACTGGACGCTCTACGACAATAGTAACTGCCCCGCCATTCGCATAGCCAGCGGATTCGGTACAGAGAAGATTGAAGTCTTCGACAAGGAGCGTTATCAAACCTTGTATAAGAAATACCACCAGAAGCCGGAGGAGGGCAAGAAGAAATGACAGATTATGAAGTTCGTGAGATGCAGCGTCTCATAGACGCCGGCATCCAGTTGGCCCATAAGCGTCTGCTTGCCCGTGCCTGTTTCGAGGGTCAGGTTCTGGTTTTTGCTCAGGATGGTAAGGTTATAGAGAAGATTCCCGAGGGATCCGTCAGTTCTCCTGTCTTGGAGGGTGACCCTCTTCTGCGTCATCGTTTTTATCGCGATTAAGAAATAGCATGCCAGGCAGAGATTTGCTTGATAAGTTCATGCAGTCGCTAAGAAGCGCCCTTCCTACCACTTGGAAGAGCGCCTCTTGGTTGCTTAAGCTTATGATACCCATATCCCTTTCCGTTGCCCTTTTGCAGCATTGGGGCGTACTGGCTTGGATAGCGGGGTATCTGAATCCCCTGTTTTCCATGTTGGGCTTGCCGGGTGAGTCGGCTGTCCTCTTCATTAGCGGAGCGGCAGCGGGGACATATGCGGGTGTAGCTGCTATGATGTCCGTTCACCTGACGCTAAGGCAAGCCACCATCGTAGGCATCATGATACTGATATGTCACGCGTTGCCCATGGA
>JAIKYE010000009.1 GCA_024683455.1 Bacteroidaceae bacterium | reverse complement strand
TCCTGCATACGAGTATAATCGTACTCTACACGCACATCGGCATCCAAGGCATTGGCCTTTAGGGTATATCCGGCAAAGACAGCTGCCGTTTGCATCCTGTGGCGGAAGACCTCATCGTACCATTCCCTACCATCAAGATATTGGGCATCATCACTGATGATGTAACGGTGATTGTAACGAACCCCCATATTGAGTATGTGATGCTGGGCCAAGGGTCTCTTCCAGTCGAAAAGCACCTCGTGACTGTGTATATCAATATCACCTGTAATATGGCTCAGAGAATAATCATTAAAGCCCTCAGTCTCGGTCAACTCCTGACACTTATCTTCGTCCTCCTTCTCCAACTCGTAAGTATACTTCAGCATGAGCTGTTCACCCTCCCGTTGGGTCTTATGCAGATAAGAGGCTTGTACCTTCATCTCCAAAGAATTCAAAGTGGGATAGTTCAGAAAAGACTTCACGCCATACATCAACCCGCCGTTTGGATTCAGCAAATTCTCGGTATGGTAGCCGATGACACTTTTGTTGAGATAGCCGCCTTCGAAACTGGCCTTAAAAATGTTATGGTCGTTATGCAAATACTGTATGCCAGCACCATACTCCATGTGGTAGCCTTTCGACTGAAGTTCCTGCTCTTGAGAATACTTGTTACCAGAGTCTGAATATGTAAGATTGATGTCCGATAACTCTTTTGAATTATAAGGAGTTATGCCTTTGATGTTAAAGAAAGGCATAATAGTGAACTTGCCACTATTTATCTTCAGATTAACATCTCCAAGATAAGGAGCCGTCTCGCCATATCCTGCACCTAATGTTACCTCTCCCTCAACTTTTGTCTGTGCCGTCATCCCCATAGCAAAGGAGAATGCAAGCATACAAATTAATGTCTTTTTCATACTTCTTATAAACATCAACGATAACCAAATTTGGCAACTTTTATCTTGATAATTATCTTTTATCTTTTAATTTTTATCTCTTAATTTAATTCCACCGACGTATGTCAGCAGCACCACATTCATCATCAGCGCATAAAGGATGGCTGGGATGGCAAAACGTCCGTCATTGAATACAAAGGGACTGGAGGCAATAGCAATAGCCTGAGCTGCATTCTGCATTCCCACCTCAATGATGATGGTGCGGCGTTCCTTTGTATGCAGGCAAAACAGATAGCAAAGTACGGCAGCAAAGATTACGGCTGCGAGGAGTAAACCAGTTACGGCAAGACCCAACACGCTGAAATTGTCTGCTATCGTCTCTCTGTGCTGAACAAAGAAGATTCCAGCCAACAACATCAGGGCAGGAAAAGCCATCTTGGAGAGCACCTTAGCTATGCGTGCCGCCAGCTGGGGCTTATAATACCTTAACACAATACCTATAATAATAGGAAGCAGCATGGTAACAAGGTTCTGCATAAGCAGATTCCTGATGGGCAACTGTATGCCAACCTGCTGCCCTACCGAACTGGTAACGAACTGCATAATAAGGGGAAGGGTAAACAACGTTATGATGCTGCTCAGGGCTGTCAGCGATACAGAAAGTGCCACATCACCCTTGGCCAACATGCTGAAGATATTGCTGGAACTGCCGCCAGGGCAACAGGCTATCAGCACCAGACCAATAGTGAAGATAGGATCAAGATGCATTACCTTGGCAACAGCTAATGCAATGGCTGGCATCAGGAGCTGACCTACGAGTCCGCCGATGACTGCTTTACCACGTTTAAAGACTAAAAGAAAATCCTTTCCTTCGAGTGTGAGTCCTAAACAGAACATCAGCAGTGTAAGAATAGGAAGCACTATAAAAATACTATTCATGTGTATGTTATCCGAAATTTTGACCGCAAAGTTACAGCTTTTTTCGGAAAAATGCCGATATTTGCATCAAATATAGGAAATTTTTGATAAAAAACAGGCCATGAAAGTAATAGATTTAAGCAAGAACAACAGTGTGCTGAATAAGTACATGAGCGAACTGAGAAGCTGCGACGTCCAGAAGGACCGTATGCGTTTCCGCCAAAATATTGTACGTATAGGGCATGTAGAGGCTTACGAAATCAGCAAGTTCCTGACATATAGCCAGAAGACGATAGAGACACCATTGGACAAATGCACTATCAACACCTATGACGATGAGGTGGTTCTGGGAACAGTTTTCCGCGCAGGCCTGCCCTTGCATCAGGCATTCCTGGATATCTTTGATGAAGCGGGCAACGCTTTCGTATCAGCCTATCGCTACTATATAGACCGTGAAATGAGTGAGGTAGGCATCAAGGTGGAATACTGCGCCTCCCCCGCCCTGGATGGCAAAACACTGATTCTTGTAGATCCAATGTTGGCAACAGGCGGCAGTCTGGAATTAGCCTATGAGGCCCTGAAAAGCAAAGGAACCCCCAAAAGACTGGTCATGGCTTGTGTAATAGCTGCCCAAAGCGGCATCGACTACCTGCAAAAAGTGTTCCCAAGCGATGACATCGTACTGGTATGCGGTACCATAGACCCCGTTCTGAACGAGCACAAATACATCGTCCCCGGTTTAGGCGATGCCGGAGACCTGATGTACGGGGAGAAGATTTAACGCAATCCTTACCTTGACTACAATTTCAGATTGAATCCTGCAAACCACGTACGAGGCAAAGAAGGACCATAGATGTAAGAGGCATCACGGTTCATGCCCTTATCAAGATCGCGTTGGAAATGATTGAGCACATTCTTTACGCCACAATTCAGTTCCAGAGTATAATGCTTATACAGATGAATATTATAGGAAATCTTTGCCCCTAACTCGCAGAAGTTCTCTGTAGTGACTTCCTCGTCCTCCGCAATATAACCTGCAAAATGAGGGACAAGCATGCTGCCCGTAACCTTCCCATTTATGGCAATTGACAAATGGGCCGTAGGATTATACGTAGCAAGAAAATATCCATAATGGTCTGGGGTACGGAACATGCGTCGTTGGGGAGTAATAGCAGGATTCTCGCTCCATACGAAGTCATTCACATAACGACTACGCTGCAATGTATATCCGCCCTGGAGTAACAATACTTTGCGATACCCTACCTTAGCCTCTAAGTTCATACCCGCAACATAAGCACCAGAAGAGTTGACACGTGTCAGCAACAGGTTGCCCTGATCGTCATGTCCATTCTCTACGAGCGCAAAGACGTCGTTCATTCTTGTGTAGAATCCTTCAACAGTAAGGTTGGTCTCCCAGTTTCCGAAACGATGGTACATATCTACGCTTCCACTTAAACTGTGCGAATATTCAGGCTTAAGGTTTGCATCCAGCGTAATTAACGAAACCTCGCCACCTACGGCACCTACATGCAAATCTTCGTCGTAGGCTTGGGGGGCCCTGTAGCCGCTGGCATACGACAAACGGAAAATATAATCCTTTGTAGGAGAATAACGAAGATTGGCACGTGGAGAAAGAACAGGATTAGAGAGCAGATTATGCTTCTCGAGTCTTGCACCAAGCAAAAGACTCACCTTCTCGTTCTTCCACTCATTCTGAAGATAACCGCCATAGATATTTACTTTCTGAAGCAAATCGCGATTATACCCCAACATCTCGTCGTGTAAACGGTTATGGGTATACTCCATTCCGGCACTGATATCACCCGTGAGTTTGTATACGAAAGGATATGTGTATCGATACTGTGCACCACCGACAAAGGTGATATCATCCGTGCGACCATAAGCATTGGGATTCTTTCCTGTTCCGAAATAGCTGTCGCGTCCTATGTTCTGTAAACTGCTGTATAGCTGGACATAATGCTTGTTATCCACAGAATACCAGTCCCAGCGCAATGATCCGGCATCAATGCTATGACGCAGTTGCTCTGCCAAGTCTGTCTCGTGCGGAGGAAGCTGAACGTCGCAACCGCCTCTTCTGTATTCTGCAACATGATGGTATTCTGCTGTCAGCTTAGAATAGTCTGTTGTACGGAAATAACTGCGGAATCCAGCTGTTGTACTATTAAGCAGGGGAATATCCGAAAAACCGTCACCATCGCGATCGTACTGCTTGCGATTACGCTGAACAGCAAAGATGAAAGCACCAGCCTTCTGATTCTCGCTCACAACAGAGGCATTCATAGATGTGTTTATATCGTAACTGCCAGACTCCAGATACGAAGACGTATGATTAACATCCACGAAATTCCGGGTCGGCTCCTTTGTGACAATATTCACCACACCAGCAATGGCATTTGATCCATAGAGAGCTGAACCGCCACCACGGATAATCTCAACACGATCGACCATTCCTGCAGGAACCTGTTCCAGTCCGTAGACGGATGCCAAAGAGGAGAATATTGGGCGAGAATCCATCAGTATCTGCGAGTACTGACCTTCAAGACCATTAATGCGTAATGAAGGAACGCCACAGTTGGTACATGTCTGCTCCACACGCAAACCTGTTTGGAAACCTAACACATCAGCCATGCAATGAGCTGTGGTATTCTCGAACAATACTGGTGATATCACATTGACAATAGTGGCCGTTTCGCGTTTCTTTGTCTCGTACTTATTAGCTGTCACGACAACACTCTCCATCATATAAGACTCTTCCTGTAACTCCACGTTTACTTCTAGTGTCTTATTTGCCCTGATGTACAATGCACGCTCTTCGTTTTCGTATCCAACGCAAGAGAACACCACGGTATGCTGGCCCGTAGGTAGGTCTTTCAGAAAATAATGACCTGTCTCGTCCGTCAACCCTCCGATTGAAGTCCCCTTCAGTTGAACAGTAACAAACGGCATATGCTCGCCTGTGGCTTTATCAACTACATGTCCTACTATATTCGCATCCTGTGCATAGGCCATCACGGCCATAAAAGAAATTAAAAAAAGAACTATTGATTTTCTAAACATACCAATCTTTTACCTTTCGGGGTGCAAAGGTACAACAATTCTTGGGACTATGCAACTTCTTGCATTGCTAATCCCCGCTATCCGCATCCAACACTTTTCCAGGAGGCTATCAGACAAAAAAAAGAGCTGACACGTAGGTCAGCTCATATACTCGATTTACAAAAATCTTGCGATATCCTTATTGTGCTACAGCCTGCAAAAGTGTGGTGGAACATACTTCGTCGGAAGGACGCGGAGCGTCAGCATCAATGATGCTGCCATCGGGACCAACAATAATAAATCTGGGGATTGTCTCTAAACCGATAGCGCGAAAGAAATCCTCTGCATTCTCTGAAGAGAGACGGAACTGTTCCCATGCAGGATTATCCTTAGCAACCTTCTTGGTCCAAGCGTCACGATCCTGGTCAACAGAAATACTGATTATGCGGACGTCTGGATTATCAGCTAACTGCTCATATAATTTCTCGAGATGTGGAATCTCTGCGCAGCATGGCGGACACCAAGTTGCCCAGAAATCCAGAAACAGCGTTTTACCATATAAACTTGAAAGCTGCAAAGAGGTACCATCAGTACGCTCTAAGGTAACGTCTGGCATGAGGTATTCGGAAGCTACAGCAGAAAGACTGTCTATAGCAGCATCATCCGAGGAATTATTACCTTTGGACTGACACGCACAAAATACAACAGAAGAAAGCAGCAATGCAGATAGGAGAGATTTAATTTTCATCGTTTAACTTGTTTTGGATTCGTTGACAAATGCAAAGGTAAGCATAAATATGAGAATTTTTATGTTTTGGAAGATTTTTATTGAATGAAATGCTCTTTTTGTAAAAAAATGATTAACTTTGGCAATGAAATCGAATATCTATTAACATGAACAAACAATTTAGGCGTGAACAAGCTATACAAATGCTAAACGCAATTGTAACAGCAATGGAAGGCGAAATGCCAATGGGATACCATGGTTTTATCAAAGCATACAGCAACAACGGATATAGCGTAACACTTCTCTTAGAGGACGGTAATGAGATAGCACCCGAGCAAGCTGATTTGCAGGCATTGGAGTCGGCCATATTCCAATGGAGAAATGAACACATGCAATTCTTCCAGAATATTATAAGTGCAATGATGTAAAGGAACAAGAGGAAACTTTCCGACATATATATATAATAAGGTATAAGAATCCCATGCATTTTTTAGCTTTTTTTCGAGGATATGCCTACTACGCATTATTATCCCATAATAGCCGTAAAAACAGCCACAGAACACATTAAATCAGATATTTGGTAAAAAAAATTAGCATATTATTGCAGATTTTGTAAAAAAAGTTTGGCGGATAATAGAAAATAACATACCTTTGCCTTGTAAAAAAAGTAAAAATACATGTAAATGTATAAGTAAAAAAGAAATTGATGTTTAATTTTTATAAGTTTGTTATGAAGAAAATTACTCTTTTGATGGCTGCCATGTTCTCTATGGCATTCAGTGCAAACGCACAGTACAATGTTAATGGTCACAAGTTCTGGGACAACTGGTCATTAGGTGTTGAAGGTGGTGTTACCACTAACGCTCACGATTGGGATACTCCTAACGGTGCTGTTGTTGGTATCAACGCAACTAAGGGCATCACTCCTGTAGTTAGCTTCGAGTTCGGTATCACAGCTGGATTCAACAACAATGCTAACTGGAATAAGATTAAGAGTCCTAACGTACTTGACAATGTAAGCTTCATCGCAAGTACTAAGCTTAACTTGATGAACTGGTTCTGCGGTTACAAGGGTACTCCCCGCTTCTTCGAGATTCAGGCTCGTGGTGGTTTCGGTTACCAGCGTTGGTTCTTCCCCGGAGCGTGGGTTAATAACGCTAACAACAACGACTTGAGCCGTCCCGTTGCTAAGTTCGGTTTCGACTTCGACTTCAACTTGGGTGAGTCTAAGGCTTGGACAGTAAGCTTGCGTCCCGCTGTTGTTATGAACTTGACTAACGATTGCAAGGATGGTTTCTATCAGGGTTATCAGATTCCTTGTGGAAGCGGTTGCACAGCTTATGGTCACAACGTAGTTGGTCAGATTACTGCTGGTATCACTTACCACTTCAAGACCTCTAACGGTACTCATCACTTCGCAACAGTTCAGCCTCAGGTTGTAACAGAGACTGTTGAGAAGATCGTTGAGAAGCCCGTTGAGAAGATCGTTGAGAAGGTTGTTGAGAAGCAGGTTGCTACTGGTACCAACATCTATGTTGTTGAGTTCGAGCAGAACAAGTCTAACTTGAGCAACACAGCTAAGGCTACTTTGGATCAGATTTCTAACGGTACAACTGTTATCCTCGATGCTTATGCTTCTCCCGAAGGTGCTAAGTCTTACAACCAGAAGCTTTCTCAGAAGCGTGCTGACGCTGTTAAGGGTTACTTGGAGAACAAGGGCGTTAAGGTTGCTGACTCTAAGGCTCACGGTGCAGAGAGCAAGAGCTCACAGCGTGTAGTTTACGTTCGCATCAAGTAATATCGCTTAAAGATTTACAAATCATAATGGAGCGGCAGGCTGAAAGGCTTGCCGCTCTTTTTGTATATATACAGGAATCCATAAACAATATTGACAAAATATTTGTCGGACATGTAAAAAATCGTATCTTTGCATAAAATAACTAACAACACGAAACTAACCCAATAACGCTAAACAACTGAAACTAATGAGAAAAGAACTATTAAGACTACTGCCTGTAGCAGCAGTGTTGCTAACAGCTTCATGTACAGACAAACAGTACGACCTCTCGGACATTGACACGACGTCACGCATTACAGCCAAAGGGCTTGTTGTTCCTCTAAACATGGAACCCATCAAACTGGATGCCATTATCAGCATTGATGATGACAGTGACATCAAGAAAGATGCAAACGGCAACTACTATTTCCAGAAGGAAAGCACAACAGCATTCCGCTCCAAGGATGTCAAGGTAGAGAAGATTACAATCGCCAAGCCAACAGACATTTCTGAGAAAGTTGTGGTTAATATTGCCCTACCCCAAGACATCATGAACAAGATAGAGCAATATGCCAACGACAAGACTATTGCGGAGATTATAGGTGATGCTGACTTAAGTACCCTTATAGGTATCAATGCCAACACGCCAGTCTTCAGCATCGACATCAACGACAAGAAAGATTTCAACCTGAACGCCACAGGAATAGACTCACGCATTACCAGACTGGAGAAACTCGGCTTTGACCCACTGACGCTAAACATCGATATCAAGTTGGACGGCTTGAAGAACCTAGTAAACTCTATAAATATCAAGAATCTTGAGGTTGGTCTGCCTGCAGGTATGACTATTACAGACAACAATAACTACAGCGACGAGACAGGTAAACTAAAATATGATGAGCTGTCAGTAACAAACGGCCAAAAGAATATTCAAGCTACAATAACTGGGCTGGTTTACGACAAGATGGCTGCCGACGGTGCCCTATTTGATGCAAATAAGCACACTTTTAGTTATAACAAGCAATGCAGCGTTAGCGGTACTGCCGAGATAACGGCCAAAGACCTGAACCAAAATGCAAAGCTGGCAACCATCAAGAATGCCGGAGAAGCAAGCTACAGTTGTGACGTAAAGTTCAGCAACGACATCGTAGTAAACTCATTCAGCGGTGGTATAAACTACGCCATCGAGGACATCAACGTTGATCCTGTACACATCAGCAATCTTCCTGAGATTCTGAAAGAAAGTGGTACCAACATTGAACTGGAAAATCCCCAGTTGTACCTGAACATCAACAATCCCTTCTATGACAACAATATCACCGCCACTGCAGGGTTGCGAATCGAAGGAAACGTGTCTGTTCCAACAGACGAAGCAGGAAAGACACTAACCTTTGACACAAAAGAGAACAAGATAGCACTGGCTCCTAAGAACGAAGACCTCCTGGCTGACCTGATAGCTCAAGGATACCAGTATGAAGCATTTGGAGAGATGAAGAGCCTGCTAAGCGGTAACAAGACAAATCCTGAAAAAGACAAAGTGCCAGAGATTCTGAACATTAAGATTGTGAATCCCGTCCTGAATGCCGATAACGTAAAAGACTTTGCGCTTGGCGTTAACCATCCCGGCATTACAGGAGAATGGAAATTCTACACCAAACTTTCTCTGACAGAGAACACCGTCATCAAGTACACAAAGACATGGGAGGACTGGGGAAGCAAGGATTTAGACGGTCTGACCATTGAAAATGCTACTGTAAACTTCACCGTACAGAAGGAGATTGCCATGAATGCAGAAAACATCAAGTTCACCCTTTTAGGTAAAAATGGAGAATTGAAGGGTGAAACTGTTTTACAAGGCGATGACAAGCAAGATATCTCAATAGTCTTGACAAATGGCCCAGTAATGAGCATCTATGGTGGAAAAATAGAAGTCATATTAAAAGGCAAAGGCAAGGAGCTCAACAAGGAGCAAGAACTCAAAATCAGTAATCTGCGCGTAACTGTTGACGGTTACTATGACAAAGAGTTTTAAATAAGGTAGCAACAAAAAATCGAACCAATAGCATATGAAAAAGATATATACAAAGATTGCAGCCTTGGCAATGGTGCTGGTACCTGCAGGCGCAATCGCCCAGAATCTGGAATCAGGTTTCTTTACAGACGGATACCTGTACAGACATGAGATGAATCCTGCAATAGAGAACAGTCGTAACTACGTGGCAATGCCTTTATTAGGTAACATGAATATGGGTATGTCTGGTAACATAGGTATCAGAGACGTCCTGTTCAACAGAGGTGGAAAAACTGTTCTTTATACCAATCCACAGGTAAATGCCACTGAATTTATGAATGGTATCAGCAATCGCAACCGTATCAATTCAGATTTTAAGGTTCAGCTCTTAGGTGCTGGCTTTAAGGCATGGGGCGGATACAATACCATCGGTATCAATATACGTGGAAGCGAGAGTGCCATCATCCCAAGATCCATTTTCGACATTACCAAGAATGGCCTGAAAAACCAGACGTATGACATCAGCGATCTGAATGCTCATGCCCATTCATACGTGGAAATTGCACTGGGACATAGCAGAAAGATAGATGAGAAATGGCGTGTGGGAGCAAAGTTCAAGTTCCTCTTAGGTGCAGGCAATATAGATGCTAATGTCACCAATGGCACCATTACCCTGGGTGAGAACGGCTACGTGGCAAATATCGATGCCGAGCTGAAAGGTAATATCGCAGGCCTCAGCTATAAGACTAAGGACAGCGAACACAATCCCGGCCGAAAGATAATGAACGGTATGGACGTATCAGGCTACAAGATCAGCGGACTGGGTGCTGCCTTCGATTTCGGAGCAGAATACAAGATCAACGATGATTGGAAGGTAATGGCCTCTATCACAGACCTTGGGTTTATTTCGTGGAAGAATACCCAGTTGGCAGCAACACACGGAACAGTAAACACCAACGACTACATCTTTAATGTGGATAATGATGCCGAACACTCCTTCAGTAACGAGGGGGAAAAACTGGGTGACCAGTTGGCAACACTCTATGAATTGGAAGACATGGGCGATGTCGGCAGGCGTACCACTATGCTGGGAGCAACCATGAACATTGGTGGCGAATACATTGCGCCATTCTACCGCAAGCTAACCTTTGGTCTGCTGAACACCACACGTATCAACGGCAGATATTCATGGACAAACTTCCGTCTTTCTGCAAATGTAGCACCAGCAAAATGCTTCTCTGCAGGCGTAAACTTTGCTGTCGGAACCTACGGGACAAGTTTAGGATGGATAATGAGCGTTCATCCCAAGGGCTTCAACCTATTCTTGGGTATGGACCACACTATCGGGAAACTGGCAAAGCAGGGAATTCCCCTATCCAGCAACACGGAATTCAATATGGGTATAAACTTCCCTTTCTAAGCAACAGAAGAAACAAGCAAAAAGCCTTCTCACTATGGTGGGAAGGTTTTTTATGGAAAAAAATATCTATAAATGAAGAAGATACTATTTGTATGTCACGGCAACATTTGCCGAAGCCCGATGGCTGAGTTTGTGATGAAGGATATGGTAGAGAAAGCCGGACTTCAGGATGAATTCTATATCGAATCGGCAGCTACCTCGACCGAGGAGATAGGTAATGAAGTCTATCCTCCAGCCAAACGTAAACTGGCTGAACACGGCATTTCATGCAAGGGAAAAACTGCACGACAGATGAAGCAGGCGGACTATAACCGGTTCGACCTGCTGATAGGAATGGATGAGTGGAACATCCGCAATATGACTCGTATCTGTGGCGGTGACCCAGAGGGAAAGATACGGAAACTACTGGATTATACCAACAGGAAAGGCGATGTGGCAGACCCATGGTACACTGGCAACTTTGAAGCTACCTGGCAAGATGTCACAGAAGGATGCGAATGCCTCCTAAAGTTACTGCGATGAGTGCAATGAGTCTGAAGTAGTCGGACGCTAACCTGTCAAAAACAAATATCCGCAATGTCAAGAGGCATTGCGGATATTTTATTCCTAGAATTAGGACAGTTTACAATTTCTGGGCTGAAGGTGGTTCGTTTCCTACGACAGCACCCCACTCTTTATTGGGGCGACTACCCATTTTAAGTACCAGGGTGGCTCCATTCTTGACATCCTCGTGAGTAATCCAGGGACGATTCAACTCTTTACCATTAAGAGTGGCACTCTGGATGTACTTGTTTTCATCGCTACAATTCTGAGCAATGATATGGAAGAACTTACCATTGCCAACATTCACCTTGATATCAGAGAACAGAGGACTACCGATATTATAAACGGGGAAGCCTGGTGTTACAGGATAGAAACCAATACTTGAGAAGACAACAAAGGAGGTAAGACCACCACCATCTTCATCACCAGGAATACCCATCAGGTCATTGCGGAACCATGTTTTCAAACACTGGCGAACACGCTTCTGGGTTTTCCAGGGAGCACCAGCATAGTTATATATATAAGGTATATGAAGTGAGGGCTCGTTGGCCATAGTGAACTGACCCATGTTTCCAGTCTGGTCGGGAAGCTGGATATAGAACTCGCGCTTACCGCGACCCATACTCTCGGCAAAGGTCTGGTCGAGGTTGCGAACCAACTCTTCCCTACCCCCCATCAGATGGACAAGGTCTGCAAAATTATGCTGAACGTCCCAACGATAAGTCCATCCGTTGTTCTCATCGTATGCATCACGGGCACCTATACCACCGCTAAAACGATAATCAAAATTCTCTATAAACTTACCATCCTTATCCTTGGGATGGAAGAACTTGGTATCAGGGTTCCAGACATTACGATAGTTGTAGCTCAGTTTCAGGTATTTCTGCTGCAACTCCTTATCGCCCATGAATTCTGCAATACGAGAGAGGCACCACTCGTCGTATGAAGTACCCAATGTTACAGCTACCGGCTGACGCTTCTCGAAATCAGACACATTAGGATCGGTCTCCTTCTCTCCCTCACGCAATGCAGGAATATATCCGTTCTCCTTATAGAAATTATCGATATAACCTGCAGAATCACCACACCAGGGAGCCAAGGTCTTCTCCTCGATACCCTTACGGCAATATTCAAAGGCACGTTTAGCATCTACCTTCAACCCCTTATAGAGTGCGTCGGCTACCATGCTAACGCCATGATTAGAGTTCATACGGCGTGTATCTCCTGTCATCTCAGGGAAGGTAGGCATCCACTTGGTACCCATCTGCTCTGCCATACGCAGGTAACTCTCGATAATGTTCTCCTGTTTCTCTGGCTGGATAAGAGCACGAAGGGGATGTGCTGCACGATAGGTATCCCAAATCCAGTCGTCAGTATAGAATGGCTTGCCATTATCTTCATGAACTTTACCGTCGAAAGCAGAGAAATAACGACCATCCTCGCTCAGACAAACGGGGCGCTCGAAGGTACGATAGTAAGAGGTATAGAGTACGGTTTTCTCATCTTCCGTACCACCCTGAACCATGATATTATTCAAAGTCTCGTTCCATTCCTTACGACCGTCGGCAACAACCTTGGCCATATTGAATGCACTACCCTGCTCACGCGTAAGGTTCTTCAGAGCCTGTTCGGCACTAATGAGAGAGATACCATATCGGAAGCTAACCTTCTTGGTACCAGCGGGGAAACGTACGGCAACGCAGATATCCCTACCCTCTGTTTCCTGGCTCTTCGTGATACTGCCATCCTTGAGAATACCTGTCTGCTCTGGCTGTACATCAAATTCGCCAGAGAAATAGATATTCATATTATGGCTCAGACGCTGGCTGGAAGAAACAGCCTTCTGGTTGGCCTTCACGAAACCTCTTTCGCTGTAAAGCAAGATGGTTGCTGGCTTAGAAGGATCCTGGAAGCTGAGCTCATAGATAGCACTCTGATGGCAGACTGCCAAGTGAACATCTATCGTGTTATCCTTTATCTGCACACGATAATCGTAAGGTGTTATCTTCTCCTGATCCCAGTTGGTGCTGATAATGGGTTGCAACGTACTGCCCTGAGTTACACTCAAGCAAAAGGCACTATGCTCACGGTGGTTAGTAACTATCATTGGCAGACCATTCAGAAGCTCACGCGTATATTCGCTACGTGTAGGATAGATACGCATCAAGCTGTTGGGCAACTGAATAGTTGGGAAGGTAGGAACCAACATGTGGCTGATATTACCAATGTAAGGATTAACGTAATCCACAGGCTCCGTCTTAGGAGCTGCATTAAGAGTAAGAGGAGCGACAAAAAGGGCTGCCAGAATACTTTTGAAATTCATGTTTTTATGTGTTTCTGTTCGTTTTGTGGCACAAAGGTACAAGTAAGCAGGCGAAAAAACAAATTTATTTGATTTATTGTTTGTGCAATAACCTTCCAGCGACTTGGGGATGGTTGATTTGAGCTTGCAAGTCTTGCGTGGTACACAAAAAAAGACTATCTTTGCAATGGTTTTTAGGAAAACAGGGTAAAAAACCTATATGATGATACACAAAAAACAGAAATAAAAATATGAAAAGAAACATGATGAGAATGATGGTACTGGCTGGTACCATGGCAATGACAGCAACAGTATGGGCACAGTCAACAATTAAAACAACACTGGTAAGCGGTACCGGCGATGACAGCGAAGAAGGTGCTGCTATGGTTTGCGACGGCAATACCGAAACCAAATGGTGCATAGACGAACCAGAGAATATACCTTATATAATTATATTGGATGCAGGAAAGCCAACAGACTTTGCAGAATACGGCTTTGTTACTGGTAACGATACTCAGGACTATCCTGACCGCAACCCTGTAACTTGGATTCTGAGCGGCTCCAACGATAAGCAGTCATGGACAGTCCTTGACAAGCAGGAGAACGATCGCACTCTGCGCGACGAGAACGAACAGGAATATCGTTTCAAGCCTGCCAAGAAAGGTCAGTTCCGCTACTACAAGTTTGAGTTCCTGAAAATGCAGGATGGCTCTCGTATCCAGTTGAGCGAAATAAATTTTCACAAGGTAGCCCGTACTGCTATCAAGACAACATTTGTAAGCGGTAACGGCAATGGCAAAGAGGGAGCTGCAATGGTTTCTGACGGATACTTCTACACCAAATGGTGCATAGACGAACCTGGCCAGATGCCCTACTCTGTGATTCTGGATGCTGGTACACAGACTGCTATCACACAGTATAATCTGGTGACAGGCGACGACACACATAGCTATCCTGGTCGTAACCCCAGAAACTGGAAGGTATATGGCAGCAACGACAAGAAGTCATGGAATGTAATAAACGAGGTAAAAAATGACCGCAGTATGCGTGACGAGAACGAGCAGGAATATCGCTATAACGTCAAGGATGCTGCAGCCTATCGTTACTACAAGTTTGAGTTCGAAAAGGTTTGGGAGGACACCCGCTTGCAGCTTGCAGAAATAAAGCTTTACAAGTAAAGCCTCTCTCCCTGCTGGCTATCGGAACATTTTCTTCTGGCCATCAATGAGATAGATTCCCTTGCCTGGTGAAGATACTTTTCTTCCCGACAAATCATATACGACAGCCTTCTCTACGGTAGAGAAGGTTGTTTTGTTTTCCTCTATTTCGGATATAGCAACCTGCTTATCGGGGTCGAAGATACCATAGATACCACAATCAAAATAAGCTCCCCCTGTATTCTGCTGAATATGAACGGCAATAACATTCTTCCCCACATTGAGCGAAGAATTAGTGATTTTCTTCACAACGGGAGTTCCATTGGGTTCCGTCTGTGAGTTTACCCTTTCTATCAGACGACCATTGACATATATCTCATAATGATCATCGTGATAGGCCTCGAGATAATAAGTGGTAGCCTCATTCACCTCGTCGAGCATAAACTCACGCCTGATCCAATAGGTGTTGTATTCACCTTCCCATGTTGTCCTGTATGGAGCCAGATAACTGGGAGACCCCATAGGCATATCCTTGCTTACCCATGCAGATGTGGGTACATAAGCGACGGCTTTCCATAGAGCAGCTGGAGCAGAAAGATCATCCAGCGTTGAACTTGTGTTCTTAGGATCATCCTTGAAATAACACATTCCCTGCCAGAGTCTGTCTCTTCCCATAGGAGCATAATAAACCTTATTACCCTTTACCACACGATTATTTGCGTCGCGCTCATCGGCATAAGTCCTGAAATTATTGTTGATAATGACGTCTATGAGTTCCTGGCCTTGGTAGTCATTGTCACCAGCAAAGTCCATCAGGACAAATCCCATGGGACCTTTTTTGTCCTTCATATAATCTATGATTGCCTTGTTACAGGTACGCGCACATGCCTGAACACCTTCGTAAGTAGATACTCCAATGATAGGCATTTTCTTGCTATAACCAGAGGCATGGTTCAAGAACAGCCGGTATTCTTTTTCGCCCATTGAACGGTCCAGCATATTCTGTATGGCAGTTACTTTCTGAGCCAGTTGACCAGATGCTGCTACATCATACATGTCCTGTGTGGACATTGTCATATAAGCTCCTGATGTACCTGTAAGTGTTCTGTCAAACGTAGAATTGTCTCCACCGCCATTCAGGTAACCACCTATAGGACCACCATTATACGCATTACGACTCATCACCAGAAGCTTGCCCCTCATCTCCTTGACTGTTAATGTTGGGCTGTAGTCAATCATGAATCTCTGCTTAGCTGAGAGATAACTTGCCATCTGATTGGCCCATTCAGCCTTCCCGGCATCCGATTCGATATCACTTTCGTGACGCATAATAACGAAAATGAACTCCCGAGGATGAGCGTCCAGAAAATCGCAAAGCGTATTCAGCGCATCGCTTAACTTTACCTTTGTGCTAACGATACCATGATATATAGTCATATCATTCCCATCCCAAGCAGGGCGAAGGTCGAACATTCTTACGCCATGTTCCAACTGTTGAGCTATGGTATAAGTCTGGGTATGTGCACTTCCTGCCAGTCCGCTGCTACTGCAACTGCTGGTGGCTGCATCATGAGAACCTGGAATTGAGAGTCTGCTCAGGAAGAGGTTGTCGTCCAACGACCGCATCCAATTCTTATAATCAATAGCACGGATGGGTAGAAGGCATAAGAACAGTATAATGAATATTGTGTGTTTCTTCATATCATGGAAGTTGTTATATTTTATATATATGAAATAGTTTAGTTATTTGCCCAGTGCTATATATAATATATATATATAATGTACGCGCGAGACGGAGAAAGTTTTCCCTTATCTGAAGGAAGGATTCTCCACCTTGTACTGCAGGGTTACAGGACCAAAGACCTCCTTGAGTGTCATGAAGAAGTCAGCACCACTGGCTTCTATCTGCTCGCAAACAAATTTTGTAGGAGCAACAATTGTCACATGCTTGTCTGTAATACTGTCAACTCGGCAGTACACAAAGTACTGACTGAAGAATGGCTCCCCTACCCTTTCCTGAACAAGTTGCATAAACTGGAACCACTTCTCCTGCTGCTCTTCTGTAAGATGACTTACATTCGAAGGCGCAGCCTGCTCCTCCTTCTCCACTCCGGTATCAGGAACGGCAGGGTTAAGCAGGAATCGCACACTATCTGGATTGCCCCTCTTTTTACCATTATGATATACGGGCTCATATTCGAACGTAAATTCAATCTCTCCCCTCTTTGCCAATTTTTCCATCTCACGCTGAGCCGGCTTCAAGACATCACGATGGAAAACAGCCCAGGTGGAACATTTATCTTGCAAAACCTTGGTTCTGTCCTTCGTATAAACCAATACTCCCAAGAATTCTTTTAGTGCATCATAGCCAAGGGTACACATCCTCGCCTTCTTCCAGGCACTTAGATAAATATACAAACGGGGCGTTCTGGGGCTTCGACACAACTTAACAATACCACCCAAATGCTCAACATATGCACCACTCTTATTGAAAACAAGGTCGGCAACAGAGGCGTTCATATCTATCTTGATAATACCGCTTCGGCGTTCCTGACCAGTAGTTGTTGTGTACGTAGGCACATCCACATCAGTAAAAATAACACTGGTCTTGGTTCTTTTCTGACCTGTCTCGTCATCGATATAATTGAATGTAGTATCCAATTTTGTGAGTGCTTTGCATGCTTCGTGTACGGCAGCGTACTCCTTGGTCTTCACTCCCAAGGACTGCAGGGGAACCTCAAAAGTGATTTTTCCCTTAGACAATTCCTCCTTGGAAAAGAGCGGTCCCATCTTTCCATCTACGAAACATTCATTGATTCGCGTCTGCATTGTAGCAGCAATAGCTACGAGTACGTTGGTCTGAATGAGTGAAAAATCACCTCTTATCTGAGAATATACAAGTGGATTTTTTATGTAGTCCGAATTTTCCAACTGCTGGATAAGCTCGTTTTTCGGACTCACCATCTGTAATTTAGCGTTTGCTTTCTTTGTTGCCATTGGTATTTTAGGTACGTGCCCTATTTATATATATAATATAATGTACGCGCAAAGATATCACTTTTTTTCATTGCCAAAAAGAAATAGTAAAGAAAAAACGCCAATAAATTAAAAAAAATGATAACTTTATTCTCAAAAGGCAGAAACCTTCTCCTCAAAAACAAACAACTTGCCTCTCAAGAAGAAGAAACCTGAATCTCAAAAAGAGAAAACCATGTCCTCAAAACATGATAACTTAAACCTCAAAAAGAAGTTACCTTCTCCTCTGCACCACTTTTATTTACTCCCTAACCTAGGAAAACTTTTTCTCTAACTAGGGAAAAAAATCTCCTTAGTTAGAGCGTAAAAAATTCCACATTTTGAATTAATCCGTCTGGATATTAAAGTCTGTTTTTGCAACTATTAATTCTAGCAGCTGCAAGTATTAATATTCACAATCGTTACTATTAATAGAAAAAAAAACAGGGGATAAAATGTCTATTTCATATATATAGAATATAAATATGATCTACCCCACCCTAAAACCCAGCAAAACCACAAAAGGTTACTTTCTCCGCAATTCAGAAGTTACCTTCTCCTCAACTCAAAAGTAACCAAGACCTCAAAAATGAATATATAGTGTGCTGATAATATTATTTTAATGTATTACAATAGTAATAATGACGCAAAATATTGTATAACAATGCAATAAGAATTGAAATATTGCTATTTTTTAGATGAAAACGGAATATTTAATTCACGTATATCTTAAAGCAAACGTTTAAATAAAAGGGCTGAAAATCACTAAAATAAGGCTAAAGGTTACTTTCTCCTCAACACAAAGTTACTTTCTTCGCAAAAAAATGTACCTTTTTCCTCATTTTAAGGTTGGTTTCTTCTCAAAAAAAGGTTACTTGCTTCGCAGTAGATTTTTTGGAAACAACTGGGTTTCAATAAGTTAGAGGTGCTCTATATATTAATATCCATAATATGTTATATCAATAAAAAGAGAAGATTTATTAGGGATATTAACTATATTAATTATATTAGGTGGTTGTATGTTGCTGAAAAACAGCGTTTTGCATTAATTTTCTGTGGAGAACGTAACCTTAAATTGAGGAGAAGGTTACCTTAGATTGCAGGAAACCCTGCTTTAAATTGAGGAGAAGGTTACTTCCCCCTGCTGAATTGAGGAGAAAGTAACCTTATATGGGTTATAAATGTGTATCGCGTACATATTGCCTGATAAGCTCAGCTCCTTCAGGAGATATTATCTCACCAGCCATGTATCGCTTCAGGAATTCGTTGAGAGCAGTACGTACTACATCCTGCCTATCTACTTTACACTGCCAATGTATTTCTTCTACAGCTCTGTTGTGACGCTCTTCGAAGAAGATCAGTTTACCGTTCTGTCGGGGAATGATACTGTTGTCCTTTTTACGTCCAGGTTTCTTGTATGTGGGAACAGCAGGCTCAGATGTTACATTCTCCGCAATTGGTGCTGGTGGAGTACTTGTAGGAATCTTGTCATACAATTCTTCGGTTTGTGCTTTCATGCCGTCGGCAAGTGCACTGATGGGTGTAAGTTGTTTGATCTTTGGCATAGTTCTACCCTCCCCTATTATTATTCTTGTTCATTAATGAATGATATATATGCTTCGCTTGCTTTCTTGTACCAGGCATCAGGTGTCCACTTCTTATTACGTGTCCCCTTCCCTATGATCTGTTCTGCCAGACGCATATAGTCATCTGCAGCTGTACTGCTTGGTGCGTATTCGAAAAGGCTCATCTGTTCCTTTGGTGCTTCGTTGCACTTAGCACACTTACGTATGGGAACGGGGAAGATAGGTGTATTAGGTTGTGCGCGGAAGAAGTCCTGTACTTCCTTTCCCATCTTCGTCTTTTCAAACTGAGTCAGCAGATATCCCATCAGTTCTATCTTCTTCCCCATCATTTTGTTTATTTCATCCACGATGGTTCTTACAGCGTCTTTTCCCTGTACGGAGTATAGATCGGTCCTCACAGGTACTATTACGCCGTCAGAAGCCGCAATAGCATTCTTATTCAGTATGCTGTTACATCCGGGCGCACAGTCGATAAGTATGTAGTCATACATATCTTTCAGGGCATTCAGACGTATCGAGAGGTAATTCTCTCTGTATACCTTATCTGCAAGCCATGTATTCAGTTCGTCTATACGAATGCTGCTCGGGATGTAATCCATGCCCTTGTAGCGCTCATATACAGGTGGAGCTATCGTATCGTCCTTCAGCCAGTCGTACAGCGTAGATACGCCCACTTTGTAGCTCGAACGGTCTATCGTTATGGTCATGTTGCATTGTTTATCAGTATCCACTAATAAAACGCGTTTTCCCAGGAGCCACAATGCCGTTCCCAGGTTAATGGTTGTGGTGGTCTTTGCTACCCCACCCTTGTCATTGATAATAGAAATTATTTTCGCCATAATCGTTCGTTTTGTATTCTGTTGCAAATGTACGCATTTTATTCCTTTCTACAATGATATTTTTGAAATATTTTGTATATTCTGCTATATAACATATTTTGTATATGTTTATATACTGCATATCTTGCATATATTGTATAAACAAATATAGG
The DNA here is from genome assembly GCA_024683455.1 of Bacteroidaceae bacterium. GTDB lineage: Bacteria > Bacteroidota > Bacteroidia > Bacteroidales > Bacteroidaceae > Physcousia. The sequence goes on along the minus strand of JAIKYE010000009.1, from coordinate 2,149 downwards.
AAATATAATGATATATTATATATCCAAATAAATGAAATAAAGGAAATACATAAATATATAAGATATAAAAGATATACAGATAAATCAAATAAACAAAATAGATAAATATATAATATATAAAATATATGTTACATATATCATATATATGAAATAGGTGATATAGCTAAGTAGGTAGGGTGGGAGAGTATGTTTATAAGTTAAAGAAGGGCGGTAAAGTATTAAACTTGGTTTAAACGATGCCTTAAACTTGGATGTATGGAAATTAATATATACTTTTGTGCGCTAAAATAGAATTATGAGATTTTTTCTGAAGTTTAAGTGGATATTCCTGTTTATAGGGTTTAGGTTAGCTGGAGGTAGAGGTGCTTTCTGGGGATTTCTTTTGGGTGCCTTTATAGACAGTCTGCTTTCGCCCTCCACCATCAGGTTCAAGATTTATACCAACCAGCAACAGTGGAGTGGGGGAGACGCTGATCCGTACGTCTATGTTGATTCTAAGCTCACAGAAGCCTATCAGACCTTAGGTATTAGCGAGGCTGCATCTGATGATGATGTAAGGCAGGCTTATAGGCGCTTGGCCCTGAAATATCATCCAGATCGCATTGCTTCTCAGGGTGAAGAGGCTAGGTTGGCTGCAGAGCGTGCTTTTCAACAGATTAGCCAGGCTAAAGACACCATTTTTAGGGCAAGGGGATTGAAATAATAGGGATATTTGATATATATGAAATATCTTTTTTAGCGGAATTGTTTCTGTTCCTCTAAATAATCAAATCCATTCTGTTGCAGATACTCCTTAAGTTCGTTGATATCCTTATCGTAGTATTCGCATAGTGACTCTAACGAGTCATACATATTATCGCGCAGCATCATATTTATACTGGAAACCAGCATAAATGGGTCTTGTGGTAAGTTATCCATCTTAGTTTTGTGTATTTTACTTTGAAATTGGTGCAAAGGTATAAAAAAAAGCCTTACCCTAAGCTTTTCTTTTGTATCATATTATTCTTTTTTGTAAATTTGCCTGCTCAAGACTATACAAAAAAGTTTTTATCTCAGATTATTATGATAGTAGGACTTATTACAGGCGTTATTGCTGGCTTTGTTGCCAGTAAGCTATTCGACGGGCAGGGTAAAGGCTGCCTTGTAAACTTGGTATTGGGAATTATCGGTGGCGCTTTAGGAGGCTGCCTGTTCAGTCTTTTTGGCTTGGAGGCATATAGCTGGATGGGCGAGTTGGTAGTTTCCGTAGTCGGTGCCATGGTATTCTTGCTTCTCTGGAATAAGTTGCTCAAATAATCCATATCCCATATCCATACCCAGAATGAATCAAATTAACCAATATGAAACTTAGAAGTATCAGAAAGTACCTTTTATGGCTATTTGTGATAGTGTGTAGCCATATTTATGCTCAGGAGGAGCAGAATCCCGTAGCGGATCCTGCTGCTGTGGTAGTAAGCGGGAATGCCCGCTTTACTGTTCTTACCAGCAAGATGATTCGTATAGAGTACAGTAGCACGAAGCAGTTTGAGGACAGAGCTACGTTTGCCATCGTAAACCGTCGTTTGCCTGTTCCGTCTTTTACGACTGACGAGGAGGGTGGCTATCTATATATCCGCACGTCCGATCTGACACTCCGTTACAAGGTAGGTTCTACCATCAAGGCTGCTGACAAGAAGCCAGACAATCTGATGGTTAGCTTTATGTTCAACGGCATCACCTGTACATGGTATCCAGGCAAGGATGATGCGCTGAATCTTTTGGGCACCAACAGAACCCTTGATACGGCTTGGGGCGATAATGCCCGCGATAGGTTAGAGAAAGGACTCCTTTCGCGTGCCGGCTGGAGCATTATAGACGAGAGTCCTTCTGCCGTTCGTGGTGATGGCAGTACCACACTGCCTATGGCTCCCAACGCGGATGGTTATATGTGGTGGGAGAAGGCTTCCGATGCCAAGGCTATAGACTGGTACTTCCTGGGCTATGGCCATCAGTACAAGGAGTGCATTCAGGATTTCACCAGGGTAGGGGGGCGTGTTCCTTTGCCGCCCAAGTATATCTTTGGCTATTGGTACAGCAGGTACTGGGCTTATTCTCAGACCGATTTTCAGAATATCATACGTGATGTAGAGAACAATGATATCCCCATGGA
>JAIKYE010000008.1 GCA_024683455.1 Bacteroidaceae bacterium | reverse complement strand
CATACCGGTAACAACCTCTACAATGGCACCGCCTATATCGATACCTGTGTTAGAATACCTTTCTTTGGTACCAGGCTCAAACAAGATAGGAGATTCGGCAGCAATGCTGGCAACCTGACGCAGAGGAGCACCTCCTGACCAACCACCGCCACGGACATCACTACGCTTAGCACTACACTCGAAGGGGAAACCACCGGTATGGTTCAGTACCATGCGAACGGTCAGCACAGTCTTTGCCTTGTGAAGGGTTCTGATGCCATCCTTTTCGCTATCCTGCACCCACAATTCCTTGAACTCAGGCAGATACTTTGAAACGGGATCATCCAATGAAAGCTTACCCTCCTCTACCAACTTGGCAATGGTAACACCGCAGAAGCCTTTGGTCTGGGAGCACTGCATGAATACATTATCCAGTCTGATGGGACGCTTCTTCTCTACGTCGGCATAACCGATACAGCAGGTCTCCTGCACCCCATTGTTATAGAAGATACTGATGGCTCCGGGTAGTTCGCCACGGTCTAGATAGGGCTGCAAAGCCTCGCGTGCATAATTAGTCTTGGAATCTTTTACCTCGGTCTTAGCGGTGCCGTACAAACAGAAGGCTACCGCCAGAAATAAAAACAATTGTCTCATTTTAGTTCTTTTACCTTAAAATTAGATTTATCAATAATGTTAACAATTAGAATAATTACTGCTTAAGTGTTGCTGTCACGATCGCCTTGCCGGCAGCATTCTTCTGGTCTTTGCCATACAACAGAGAGTACTTGCCTGTAGGCATATCCGACAGCACATAGGCGTTACAACGGCGACCTGCCACAATTTTATCGGTTGCAGCCGTATTGACGGCAGTTGCCACTGCGTTGGCCAACAAACCGTATATGCCGCCTCCGCCAACATTGATACTGGTGTCGACAGAGATATTACCCTCGCGGGAATATAACGTCTGGCCGGTCTTTGTGGAACGGAGAATATAACATATGTCAACGGAAATCTTACCGCCTACATTGCTACGGCGCCAATCCTTGATGATGGTGAACATAGCAGCATCAGCACCTAAGACCTCACGGAACTTAGACAAATCCGATTCCAGAAAGAGCTCAGCATCATAGGCACTCTCCTGTTGAAAGAGTTCCATGGTCAGGTAGGGAGAATAGACATAGTAGCCCTTCTCGCAGAGCGGCGTATACAGAGAGGTATAGAAATAGTCCTTGGCCTCGGCATGATTGGTCTGGTTGATGGGAGGCATGATAACGATGGAGACCGGTTGCTCCTGATACATAAGAGGATATCTCTGATCAAGTGTCACAAGAGTGGATGAAGAGCCGCACGAAACCAGCATCAGTGCCGCTACGGCCAGTATAGTCAGATTCTTCATTTTTCAAGCTGTTTAATGATACGCGAAATGTACATCTCTGATTCGGGGTAAAGGGCTATCTCCTGCTTCATCATCTTCAGGCCCTCGTCCTTCTTTCCTGTCTTATACAACAGGAAGCCATACTCGGCATACAGCCCCGGTGGCACTGTAGCCCTCAGCCCTCGCTGATGCTCTGTAACTGTTTTGTACTGCTCCAACACCTTAGCCTGCAGCTTCTCGTTAGGATTCTTGCTATACTGATAGACAATGTCCTCGTAGTTATACCACGAATAAAGATGCTTGTTGGACGAACAGGACGTAGTGGCAAGTGCCGCAATTGCAAGCACTCCCATATATAGAATCTTTTTCATTACGGTAGAATTATCTGTTTAACTTCCTGAGAAGAGACAAATATCTTCTTCTGATACAACACCTTACCATCACTGGTAACCTTTATGCTACGTGCACCGGTGCCTATGCCGTACTGCTTGCCTTTACGACTGGCCTTCTTGGCCTTTACCACCTCAGCGTCGAATGATGTGGCATCGTCAACAGTAACCTGCACTACCTTATTATAATACTGGGACGGACTGACAAACAGCAGATAAGCCATATCCTCTTTTCCGCCCTGTTGTGCCACTGGCGCCTTGCAACCAGACAATGTCAATAACACTGTCAGTGCAGCAAATACATACGATAGTCTTTTCATTTTTTCTGCTCAATTATGTATTTCGACATATTCTCATTGTCAATCTTCTCACTGCTGCTGACCTCCACGAAGGAATACTCCGTCTCGGGGGTATCACCGCCGCAGGAGATAATCTTGGCTGTGCCCACAGACTTACCGGGCAAGGTTATCATGATGCCTGTCTGAGGATTCTTCACCTTCTTGCCCTGTGTCTTCACATCAAACACCATGCCCTCTTTCAAGCCTTGGCTCTTACCACCTGCTATGAGGGTAGCATCATTGTCACAAGAGAGGAAGTAGGTCTTCCAGGGGCTGTCAGTACACTTGTTGATGATATTCTCTACCAACTGTCCGATAGCCTCAGAGATAGCCTTGTCGCTCAATGTGGCATCATAGCTGGCCTTACCGCCCAGGCCCATAGTAGTCTTGGTGGTCAGTTCAGCAGAGCCCTTGCCCTCGTCGGAATAGATAATCAGACCCGTAGAGACATCTACGAGGCGGATAGACACAGCAGCCTCTACCATCTGCGTCTTCTCGGAGGCAAAAACCTTGCTCTTGCCCGTATCCTTACGTCCGAACTCAGTGATAGAACCGATAATCATATAATCGGCACCGATGGTGGCAGCACCGGCTCCGTTCTTCTGGCATTCCTCCAGAAGGGCAGCCAGGTCGCTACGCTCCAACAGGAGGAACTTGCCTGAGGCAGCCAGCTTAGAGGATAGAATATCAAGGGCCTGCTTACCCATAGGATCATTCTCCTTATCATAGAAGATACCCTTTGCATATTGTGTCTCGTTCGAGAAACGGCCTATGGCAACCTTTCTCTTCAGTACCAGTCCGTCATCGGCAACCGGCACATTCACAGTTTCAACGATTTCTGTTTTCCGTTGACTGTAGGCATTCATTCCGAATACCAGCATCATAGCTAATAAAATCCAGTTTTTCATCTTAAATCAGTTTCATTATATTAAAAAACATATATATATGGGAACAAAAATACGATTAAGCGGGGGAAATACAAAATAAAAATGCTTTTATTTTAATTGTAAAGTTCTAAATCGTAACTTTGTAACGCTAAAAAAGAAAACACATGATATCAAACGAAGAAAAGCAAGAAATACTGGCTCTACTACATCAGGAGGTTGTTCCTGCCATTGGGTGTACAGAGCCTATGGCAGTAGCTCTTTGCGTAGCCAAGGCTGTAGAAGAGTTTAGAAACCTGATAGGTAAAGAACCCGGCTATCTGCCCAAGAAGTTGTCTTTGCACCTGAGTGCCAACATCCTGAAGAATGCCATGGGTGTCGGCATCCCCGGAACGGGCGGTATGATAGGTCTGCCCATCGCCATTGCGCTGGGTGCTGTAGGCGGAAAGTCATGTCTGGGGCTGGAGGTGCTGCGCGACTGCACGGAAAAGGAGCTCAGCATTGCCAAGGAATATATCAAGGAGGACCATATTGATATCAAGTTGGAGGAGCAGGATCCCGACAAGCTGTATATCCATGTTACGGCAGCAGCCGAAGGCAAGAGTGCAGAGGCAACCATCAAGGGCAGCCACACCAACTTCGTGGAAAAATCTTCTGAAGTCTCCTCTACCCCTTGCACCGAGGAAAAATCATATACCGATGTCCTGAAACTACATAAGGTTTACGAGTTTGCCACCACCATGCCGCTCGACGAGATACGCTTCATCCTGGAAGCTAAGAAATTGAACGAGGCTGCCGCCGAGGAAGGCCTGCGCGAGAACTACGGTCACCAGTTGGGCAAGACCATGTGCAGTCCGTTGGGACGCGGCATCATGGGTGAGAGTATCTTTGCCAAGGTCCTCTCCGTAACATCCTGTGCCTGCGACGCTCGTATGGCCGGTGCCAAGATTCCCGTTATGAGTAACAGCGGCAGTGGCAACCAGGGTATCTGTGCTACAATGCCCGTTGTGGTCTTTGCACGCGAGAATCATAATACCGAGGAGGAACTGATCCGTGCCCTCACCCTCTCTCATCTGACGGCTATCTACATCAAGCAGTCGCTGGGTTGTCTGTCGGCATTGTGCGGATGCGTGGTTGCCAGCACAGGCAGCAGCGTGGGTATCACCTATCTGATGGGGGGCAACTACGACCAGATCTGTTACTCTGTAAAGAACATGATAGCCAACCTTACCGGTATGATATGCGACGGTGCCAAGCCTTCGTGTGCCCTGAAACTGACAACAGGTGTCAGCACAGCGGTAATGAGTGCCATGCTGGCCATCCAGAATAATCATGTTACTTCGGCCGAAGGTATCATAGACGATGATGTAGACCGCAGCATCCATAACCTTACCAGTATCGGTTCTAAGGGTATGGACGAGACAGACCGCTTCGTCCTGAACATCATGACCCACAAGAGTTAGGACTTACCTTATTATCTTATCGATTTGCTTATCCGTCGCCTCGGGACAAATGGTCCTCAGTTGGCGACGGATGCGTTCATAGGATTCCTCGGGTGTTCGGCCGCATAGACAGGCATCACGTCCCAGCAGGCGCTCGGGTGTTGTCAGCAAAGACCAGCCCCAACCATACTGTCGGTTATGCTTGTCGCGTGGATAGACAAAATCCTCTGTCACAATACGAGCTGCCATCTGCAAACGGGTGATATAGCCGTCGAACTTACTGCGCATCTTAGGTCCGTCGAACCCACAGGCAGCACGTAATTCGCGCGTGATGAGGTTCTCGCATTCCTCGAGCGTCAGCAGAATGGTCTCTTCAATACTACCCTCCTTGGGTGCCGGACGCGAGTAACGACGGTAATTATAGAAATCGGGCCACCATTCACGACTAATGAAACCTGCCTTGCCAGCAAAAAACTTACCATAGACACAGTCTCCTTCGGTAACAACAGGTCCTTTCCATTTCCACAAGGGCCAGTCCCAGCCACCATCAGGAAACACCACATAGCGGCAATCCTCATCTACCATCTCCTCGGCCGAATAACCGCGAATGCCACTATCCAACAAGGGCAGGAAACCAATCTCCTGAATCAGTTCCATCAGTCCCATCTGCGAATGAATATTCCTACCGTCTTTCTGCATACTTATGTCATTTCTGATGCAAATTTAGTCATTTCAGTCGGAATATAAAGAATTATGCGTAAATTTGTGGCATAATTTATAATAAGGTATGCCTGAACAGCAACGGACCTATATCGCCATCGACCTGAAGTCGTTCTATGCTTCGGTGGAGTGTGTGGACAGAGGGCTTGACCCACTGACCACCAACCTTGTGGTGGCCGATGAGTCCAGGACAGACAAGACCATCTGTCTGGCTGTCACCCCACCCCTGAAGGAATACGGCATAGGCGGACGTGCCCGATTGTTCGAGGTAAAGCAAAAGGCCCGAGGCATAGACTTCATCATTGCAAAGCCAAGGATGGCTCACTACATCGAGGTCAGTTCTAAGATATACAGCATCTACCTTAAATACATCGCACCGGAAGATATACACGTCTATAGCATAGACGAGGTATTTATGGACGTAACGGCCTACTTAGGTACATACAAGATGACCGCGCACGAGTTGGCCATAAAGATGATTCGCGATGTACTGAAGCAGACGGGCATCACGGCAACGGCGGGTATCGGAACCAATATGTATCTCTGCAAAGTGGCAATGGATATCGTGGCCAAGAAGATGCCAGCCGACAAAGACGGTGTGCGCATAGCCGAACTTGACGAGATGTCATACCGCCAGCAACTCTGGGACTACAAACCCATCACCAAGTTTTGGCGTATAGGCAATGGCATAGCCGAGAAACTGGCAAGGTACGGCATAGACACGATGGGCAAGCTGGCACGTATGTCAGAACGGAGCGAGGAATTTCTATACAAGCTCTTCGGCGTGAATGCCGAGTTACTGATAGACCATGCCTGGGGATGGGAGCCCTGCACCATGGAAGCGGTAAAAGCATACAGGCCTGAGACCAACTCGTTTAGTAGCGGACAGGTGCTACAGGAGCCATATACCTTCAAGAAAGCCCGTGTGGTGATACGCGAGATGGCCGAAGGTATGGCACTTGATCTGGTATCCAAACGTCTCGTAACAGACCAACTGGTTCTGACCGTTGGATATGATGCTGAGAACCTGACACGACCCGATATATGCGAGAAATACCATGGCGAGATAACTTATAATCACTATGGAAAACCTGTACCGAAGCATGCGCATGGCACCCTAAACTTTAAGACACCAACCTCCTCATCGCGTCTTATAATGGGCGGAGCAGCAGAGCTATTCGACTGTCATGTGAATCCCGACCTGCTCATCCGACGTCTGAACTTGACTAACAATCATGTGGTTTCAGAACTAACTTTAAGCCAAAAAAAACAAGCACAGCAACTTGAGCTTTTCATAGATTACGAGGCACTGGACCGACAGCGCAAAGAGGAGAAGACACAAATGGAAAAAGAGCGAAGGATGCAAGAGGCGCAGTTAAAGATAAAGAAACGATTCGGCAAAAACGCTATTCTACGAGGCTTAAACTTCGATGAAGGTGCCACGGCCAAAGACCGTAACAGACAAATTGGAGGACATAAGGCGTAGTTGAAAGTTTAGAGTATGAGTTATGGATAATTACAACGATATCATCAATCTGCCACACCATGTGTCAAAGACGCATCCGCAGATGTCAATGTGGAACCGCGCAGCTCAGTTCGCCCCCTTCGCTGCCCTTTCTGGCCATGAAGAGACCATAAAAGAAACGGCGAAGGAGAACGAAGCAATATACTCAAAAGATTAATGATGCGATAACTTCGTCATATGCCCTTACATAGCAAAGGGTTATTCAGCAATCTTTATAGCTACGGCATGAATCTGCTGCCAACCAGCACGATCCGTGAGACGAATCATGAAATGATAGTCGCCGCAGTCAATGTCTGTAGGTATCTGAATGTCATGACGCGCATCAAAGCTATGAAGACCTGCGGGAATCTCATAATCCTTATTAAAAACCCAAGGATGCTGTGGCTGTTTCTCTGGGTCCAAAGGACAGTCGATAGCTGTTGTGCTATGCGTGTGATGGTCAAAGTTATTATGAACCTCAATATTATAGGCACCCAATTCCAAGTTATCAGTCATGATGTAATGGAAAGGGATAACATCACCGGGATGATAAACCTGACAGTCGATGGGATTAGCCACAATATTTAACTCACTGATGATGGGTTTTTCCGTGTCTTTCTGTAACTCATCATCGTTACTGTTGCACGCACTAAGTGCGCACAACAGTACTAAATAAAGAATGTTTTTACTTTTCATCTATAAAATATATTTATATTAATCATGGTGATGATGTTCGTGGTCGTCATCATCACCGTCATCATCACCGTCATCCTCTACCACTTCAATATGGCTTCCCACTGTAGTCTGCTGCCCCGACTTGTCCGTTACAGTAAAGTGCAGATGATACTCACCAAGAGGCGCAGTTGATGGAATGTCAAGATGCTCATGGAACTCAGCGTTGCGCACGCCGATGTACTTACCTTCAGTGTATGACTTCTCTACAATCTTATTTGCTCCACCCTCCTGATGAATCTCTATATCGATACGCTGTATAAGACCATCTGCCAAAAGATCTGCCTCCAAATGTAGGTCATGACCGGGATGTGCATGCTTGCTATTGTCGTGCCCCACTTCAGTCAGCGTAATGCTTGGCTTACTGGGCAAATTATCATTGTCATCGTTGTTGCAAGAGGTGAAACTAAGTGTGAAAACTGTGAAAAGAGCCATCATAAGACTCATATTAAGAATATTTTTCATTGTTTTATTTCTTTGTTATATTAATAATGTGATTTAAAATTCCAGCCCAACCATCAACGAGAAGTTACGTCCGGGTTCAGGCACGTCGATGAGACGATAATAGCTGGTGTGGTCATAATAGCGGCGATTAAGCAGATTGTCGGCATGTATAGCCATGTTCAGTTTGCAAATACGTAAAGGAATCTGCTTGCCAGCCGATAGATTTAGTGTCCAATGACCGTCAGTAGGCTTCTCTGGTGGCACAATGTTATATTGTGCACCTACAATATGTGTATTCAGACCTACAAAGGTATTACCATGCCACTGAAACGAATATTTAACACCTGCATCCAATGACCAAGGTGTGCTGAAAGGAAGCGTGTACCCCTTCTTCTGTCCAGAGAGTTGCTCGGCATAGAGATATTCGCCCTTTAGTTCTGCCTCCCAATGACGGTCGATGAGCCACGTAGCCTGCGCCTCGACACCATAACGTAGCACACGAGCTTGTGTATAATGGTAGAGCTGCAGGCCCTCCACATACTGAGCTGTAGGATTCAGGTAAATATAGTTTGGAAAATAGTTCACGTACGGATCCACTTGCACACATACTACATCATTATCCCAATGGATGCCCAAATCTAGCTGATAGCTCTCTTCTGGATTAAGGCTAGCATTGCCACGCTCGTAGCGGAAAATGTGATAGTTCACACCATCTGCCCCCAATTCCTTTGGAATGGGCACACGGAAACTCTTACCCACATTAGCCTTTAGCACCCAATTTCCGAGGGCATAGTTAACGCCTGCTGACCAGGTAAGACTCGTGAAGCCACGGTTCACGTTGGAAGAGCGTTCCTTATAGACGGAATCTCCATCTGCCGTAGGGGTAAGAAACCAGTCGTGATAGCTGTCTATTCTGGTATGTACATAGTCGAACCTAATACCAGCATTCAGCTTTAGTCGCTCGTTGACGGTATAGCTGTCCATCGCATAAGCACCAACACTGGTCGTCTCGAAGTCGGGAATAATAAAACCCCAACCGCCACGTCGGTTATGCTGATATTCGCCACTCAGACCAGCACTCAGTTCATGTTGCTCGCCTAAGGCAAGATGCATGTGCAAATTGGCTGTCAACGTGTTCTTAATGAAACGACGTTCCAGTGTACCATCGGGGCGCGGCATATAGCCGTGACTAACTGGTTCACTCTGTTCCTTACGATAATTATTCTGCCACGCCAGATTGCCCTCCAATCGTATACAATCACCTTGCCATGAAGTATGGCTGAGCACCTTCAGATGATTCACCCACTGATAGGGCAAATCCACATCACGGCGCGAGTGGTCATAGTCAATATCGGACAAACGTACCTCCAATCCGTGGGCGTTAGCAAAGAAACCGCTCTTAGAATATGAATCGCTTATACGCAGGTCGGTATGGAACCGGTAACCCGCATAGCCAACCATGAGACTACCATCGCGTTCGCATCCTGCAGTATTACGCAAGCGTCGGTCCTTCAGTTTTATCCAGTAACTATAATACTGGATGCTATCTGTGGGTACCCGATAGTCGGCATAGTCAATAAAGGTTGCAGCTAAACGGTAAAACCAGTTACCATGAATTCCACCAAACTTCGTTGTAACACCTATCTGCTCGTTATTAGAACGACCAAATACATGGATACCTCCACTCAACGATTCTGTAGGGACATGATTGGTATAAAGACTAAGCACACCGCCAATGGCATCACTACCATAGAGCAATGCGGCAGGACCTTTGATGACTTCAGCGCGATCCACGGCAAATTGGTCAATCTCCAGTCCGTGATCATCGCCCCACTGCTGTCCCTCATGCTTGATGCCATCTTCACATACAACCATACGGTTAAAGCCAAGACCGCGAATCATAGGTTTAGACTGACCAGAACCGATGGACATTGCCTTTATACCGGGAATTCCCTCCAGCGTCTGCATCAGCGAACCAGAGAAATGTTGTTGCAAGTAGTCATGGCTTACCTGTACCGTTGACTGCGACGAACGCATCAGATAATCACGCTGTCGCTGCCCACTTACAGTCATTTCATGTAGCACCAACGTTGTATCTTCAGGTGCTACCACGCCATGACCATCAGCCACATACGCCATTAGCGCTGCAGCCAAAATGGATAATGTCATGATTCTATCTCCATTTCAAAATTTTGATACGTAACTTATGCTGACACCCTTCCTTTTTCAGATGTCAGCCTCCCTAATGCTAAATGGAGAAAGCAGGGGGAGCCCTTAATCCTACAATGCCTTTGTAAGCGAAGCATACATTATGTCGCTGGGCATCGATTCTAACACTGCATACCTTATATAATATAATAAGGAAAACCGCATTGGTGAAAATATAAGACAAGGAAAGGAAATGGCATAACACACAATCATGCGCCCACGAAGCCAACTGTGACAGATGACCGTGGCAATGGTGCTGCACGCACTCAGAGCATTCTATCTCATTTCTTTCAGAGTCATGATGTACATGCAAGGACGACAAAAGTAATGTTGGCAAGAAAACTGCCAACAACACCCATGATGCTATATATCTCCTTTTATCTACATTCACAACTGCAAAATTACAAATAAGTGAGAGAATAAAGAAATAAAACTCCGTATTTATTTCAAAATCTGAGCGAATGTACTTACAGTAATGGTAAAATGTACGAAAAAAAATCCCAAAACAAAGAATCTTTGCCTTGGGATTTATATGATATAATTATTTTTCTCGTTGTCTATTCGACGAAGACGTTATTCGTCTTTCTCAACATATATTTTCTTCTCTTCACCAGGACGCAAAGCACTTGACACCTGACCACATACTTCGCAGGGCTTGCCGGTGCGAACGCGACTCTCCTTCAACTCTTCCCACACATCGCCTGTGCAGTAGCTGTGAACCTCGATGGTGATACCGTCGCCAAAGTCCTTTCTCATCTGCTGAATCATGTCGGCAGGAATATTGGTAATCTCTATGGTAATACCATTGGCATCGTGTGTAATCTTGTGTTCTACGGGAGTATACTCCTTGTAGTAGAAGTCATAGACACGGATATCAAAGTCATCCTTCTCCAAGATATCCTCTTCCTTCAGCGGCATAACAACCTTTACAGACTCACAGTCTGTTCTGACGTGGATAGAGGTCTTAATCTCGTACCAGTCCTTGTGTACCTGCTGGTGAACATCCACCTCTACGTTAGAGGGTATAGGATCGATAATGTACTCGGGAGTCTCCACGTCGCGGATAACACCGTCTACGTGCCAGCGATACTGTCCGCCAACCTCCTTAACAACGTACCACAGCACATGAGAGTCCAGATAGTCGGCACCCTTAGCCAGCAATTCATTAACCTTGGCCAGTGTAGCAGTATTCTTGGCAACATTCTTGTTGGCAGCAATCTCAGCCTCCAGATCTTCAACCTCGTCAGCCAGAATCTCCACTACAGAGGGGACTTCCAGGATAACGGGCTGAGTCTTCAGACCCTCTTCATCATAGATATAACGGAACAGGCCAACGTTCATGGGGTTACCGTTTTCATCCAACGTCTTCCTATCTACCTTATAATAATCGTAGTCGCGGTCGTTATAGTGAGGATAGTTGTAGAGGTTAGAAACCTTACCGATATTACGGCTGCTTACGCCAGACTTGCCAGCGGGACGGCCATAATAATAAGCAGAACTCTTGTCATAAAAATCAGGAATAGTACCGTCTGCACGGATCGAGAAAAGAGCTGATTCCCAACCATCGTCGGTATGCTTGGGCCATGCAAGTCCTCCGGCAGGATTTATAACCTTGATGCGTGCTACTCTTGCCTCTGCAGTTGGTGCAGTCTCATCTGCAGAAAACAGCTTCTGTCCCTGGAAATAAACTTCTGTTTGGAGCTGTGATTTATCTATCTCCACAGTCTGACCCTTGTTAGGATCGATAATTCCATAATTCTCGTCGTTATTACAACTAACGAGTACTGCTGCGATAGGCAAGATTGAAAATAGAATAAATGATTTCTTCATATAACTTAGTTAAGTTTAACGTGCGTATGTATGTTTGATTTTTAAGTCTGTTTTTCGTTTTTCTTTTTGCAAAGATACACATTATTACAATAATGGTAAACAAACAAGGCCAATAAATTTTCAAGAAATGTTTAATTTGTTGATATACATCAATACCACAAAAATAATAGTTGCTCAAAAAGATGGAAAAAGCTCGGATAAACCATAAAAAAATGCCATCCCCGGCCGGAGAATGAGAAAAAAAACATACCTTTGTAACGCTAAAGATGAACGACACATCATTACAGAGAGAAATAGGATGAAGACAGAGCTGGAACTGGTTAATATCTGTGTACTGAATGCAGGCTTCGCTCAGGTAGATAAACGATGGGAAGGAAAAGGACTTTCCTCCCCCTTTGCCCGCTTGTATTACGTAAAAGAGGGGCAAGGAACCATCAGTATGCCCGAGACAGAACTTGCCATGAAGCCTGGTCATATGTATCTGATTCCCAGCTTTATGCCGCATAGCATTGTTTGTCAGAGCGGGCTGGCGTTCTATTACCTTTTTGTCTATGAACGATATGGCACACAGACAGATATTTTCGACCTCTATTCCTTTCCTCATGAAGTAGAAGCCAACCAAGCCATCGACCTCCTGTTTGAGAACTACTGCAACTATTATCCCGAGCTGACACTTCCCTATGCCAGTGCCAAGGATTTCTATGCACATCCATCCTATCGCGAATATGCCATCCGATACGCCCAGATGGATCGTTCGCAGAAGATGCAACTGCAAGGGTTCGTGTGGATTGTGGCCTCTTTCTTTATAAAAAAAGCACAGAAGAAACTACAGGAAATGGACAACAGGCTGATGAAGGTCTTTGCCTACGTCAAGAACAACGTAACTCAGGAGATAGAGGTTGAACAGCTGGCCAACTTGGCATGTGTTACAAAGTCACATCTCGAGCGTATGTTCAGGGAGAAAATGGGCATCTCACCTCTACAATACATCCTGCGCTCAAAGATACAATGCGCCCAACGTCTGCTTATCACTACAGAATACAGTATAAACGTAATTGCACGCGAGGTAGGCTTTTCAGATACTTCTTACTTTATACGCGTATTCCGCAAGAGAATAGGCTTTACGCCACAGGACTACCGTTTGCACTTGAAATAGCACTTTTTCGTTATACAATAGTACAAAACGTGCATATATTGCACATTTAATAGCAATATATAGGATTTTCTAATGTCGTGCGTATAAAAATGGCTTACCTTTGCATAAAGATTACAAAGGATATACCATATATATAAAATATACAAGCATGATTAAAGAATTTCAGAACATTGCCATTATGGCAGGCGAGCGTAACATCAGTTACTCTCAACTCCTAGACTATATCTATCTCTTTTCAAAACATACACCACAGAACAAGGGCGACAAGACACTTATCTTCTCAGAGAACCGCGAGGGATGGGTCTATGCCTTCTTCTCTGTTTGGGAGAACAAGGGCGTAGCCATACCTGTGGATGCATCTTCCACCGTCTCTGATGTACTGTATATCCTGAACGACAGCAAGCCTCAGTGCATCTGGACCTCAAAGGAGAGACTAAGCGTTGCAGAGGAGGCTGT
Organism: Bacteroidaceae bacterium; assembly: GCA_024683455.1. GTDB lineage: Bacteria > Bacteroidota > Bacteroidia > Bacteroidales > Bacteroidaceae > Physcousia. The sequence continues at coordinate 14,830 of JAIKYE010000008.1, read as the reverse complement.
TAAGGAATCAGGTTTGGACATAAAGATACTGCTGATTGACGACTACGAGCAGGTCTCCTGTCCTGCCAGAGAGGGTAAGATGTACATTCAGGAGGATGGAATCTTTACAGCAGAGAATCAAGAGATGGCACTTATCATCTACACATCAGGAACCACGGGCTCGCCCAAAGGTGTGATGATATCATATGCCAACCTGTATGCCAACTGCCACAGCGTAACGGTAGATGTACACATCTTTGACAGCACACGCCGTACGCTTATCCTCTTACCCTTGCATCATGTATTGCCTTTGGTAGGCACCCTTATCATGCCTATTTTAGCTGGCGGCGGTGTAGCCATCTGCCCTTCTCTCTCAGGACCGGACATCATGGACACATTGGTAAGAGGAAAGATAGCAATCTTTGTGGGCGTTCCACGTCTGTGGACCACCATCTATTTAGGTATCAAGAAGAAGATTGACGCAAGCCCCATAGCCCGTGCACTCTTCAAGATTTGCGAGTGGGCCAAGAGTCCTAAGTTGTCACGTATCATCTTCAAAACTGTTCACCAGAAGTTGGGAGGCAACCTAACCTTCTGCGTAAGCGGTGGTGCCTCACTGAATACCGAGGTGGGTTGCGGCCTACGCACACTTGGCATAACCATGCTGGAGGGCTACGGCATGACGGAGACTGCTCCCATCATCTCCTTCACTCATCCTGGCGATGTAATTCCAGGCTGTGTAGGATTGCCTATGTCAACAGTGGACGTGAAAATCGTTAACGGCGAGATCTGTGTGAAGGGCCCCAACGTGATGTTGGGCTACTACAACCGACCCGAGGAAACAGCTCAAGTAATAGACAAGGACGGATATGTTCACACTGGCGATTTGGGTTATCTGGACGAGTTGGGACGAATTCATATAACAGGCCGTTCCAAGGAAATCATCGTTCTTTCTAACGGCAAGAACATCCAGCCTACCGAATTGGAATACAAACTGGAGAAATACGACCAGTACGTGAAGGAAGTTGCCGTAACACAGGACGGCGATATGTTGCGTGCCATCATCGTACCCAAGGAGGAATGGGCAGCCAATCTTTCGGACAGTGAGGTGGAAGAACAACTGAAACGCTTGGTGATGGAGCCTTACAACCTGACAGTTGTTAACTACAAGAAGGTGATGAGCCTATTTGTATATAGAGGCGCTTTGCCACGTACCAAGTTGGACAAACTGCAGCGCTTTAAGTTGAAGGATTTGATCAAGGATGCTGGTAAGGAACAGGCTCTGCCCAAGGAGAAACCCCTGGCAAATGAGACTCCAGAGATGAAGATTCTCAGGGAGTATATCGAGGAGGAGAAGAAGGTGACCGTAAAGCCAACCAGCCATATTGAGACCGACTTAGCCTTCGACTCACTGGACTGTGTAAGTCTGGAGGGATTCATCGAACGTACCTTTGGTGTACAGATAAAATCAAGCACCTTCGCCCAGTATGCCAATGTTCAGGAAATCGCCAACTACATAGCACAATACAAGACTCGCTCAGAGGTGGAAAATATAGATTGGAAAGCTATTCTTACATCCGACACCTCTTACCTGAACATTGCCTCTACATGGAGCATCCATACTACAGTGGTTCGCCTGATGCATAAATTATTGCGCAAGCATAACCAGTTGACAATCAAAGACATTGAGAATATTCCATTAGAGGGTCAGTTTATAATAGCACCTAACCACCAGAGTGCCATCGACGGCAACATCTGCACAGCCGGATTAAACGATTCCACATTGCGCAACACATACTATTACGCAACGGAGGAGCACATCCAGGGATACCCATTACAACTGATGGCTCGCCACAATAATGTCATCCTGATGCAGCACCAGAACCTGAAGGATTCCATCCTCCGAATGGCCAAGGTGTTGAGGCAGGGAAAGAACCTTGTCATCTTCCCTGAAGGAGCGCGTACACATGACGGAAAGATGCAAGTCTTCAAGAAGACCTTTGCCATCCTGTCCAAGGAACTGAATATCCCCATCATCCCCGTCCGCATAGAAGGTGCGTTTGAGGCGATGCCACGTGGGACCAAACATCTAGGCAAGAACCAGATTACCGTAACATATCTTCCAGTTATCAAACCTACGGAAGAAGATACGTACCAGCAGCTTTCTGATAAGGTTCGGGAAGCTATCATGGGATAGCCAAGGGTACTTCCGCTCTGAAAAGAGAAGAAAAAAAAACTTTTCTTTTGCTTTTCACACGCTTATTCGTACCTTTGCACTGATGATGAAGAAGAAACACCGTTATATGCGGCTTCTGGCCGGACTGCCCTTGCGCGTTCTTTACCTGATAAGCGACGCCGCCTTCCCTATCCTATATTATATAATAAGGTACAGGCGTCGTTTGGTCCGTGAGAACCTCACGAACTCATTCCCAGAGAAGAACCTGAAGGAGATTGTCCGTATAGAGAAAGCCTACTATCACAACCTATGTGATATCTTTATCGAGTCCTTTAAGTGCCTGAACATCTCAGACGAGGAGATGCTCCAGCGTGTGGAAATCCTGAATTGCGAACTGCCAGAGCGCATTGCTGCCGAGGGGAAGAACATTTTCCTCCTGATGGGACACTGCGGCTGTTGGGAGTGGGTGCAGGAGATCAGCGTTCGCTACAGGCAGCCTAAGGTCACCAGTGAGATATACAAGCACATCAAGAGTCCATACTTCTCCTCCCTGATGCACGAGATACGCAGCAGATGGGATACCGTACAGATAGAGATGAAGCAGGCTGTACGCACACTACTGAAGTGGAACACCAATAGCGCCCCTTACCTCTGCGGCTTTCTCTGCGACCAGCGACCCAGCATAAAATCGCACAACTATGCCCTTTTTCTGAACCAGAAAACATGGTTCACGCCTGGAGCTGAGGAAATAGCCAAGAAGACAAATGCCGAACTGGTCTATCTGGATATAGAACGTACTTCACGCGGACATTACCGAATGACATTCACGGAGATGTGCCCCAATGCCGAGGAACAGAAGAGCGACTATCCTTACTTCATGAATTTCTGGCGCCTGCTGGAACAGACTATCCGCCATCAGCCGGATATCTGGCTATGGTCGCACAACCGCTGGTACAACAAGAATATGGGGAAAGCACGTCATCATGCCCAATAACAATATCCCGATTTGCTGATACGACGTATGGACGAAGGAAAAAAGACATTTGATATCGACGTTATCATCACTTGGGTGGATGGTAATGATGAAGCACTCAATGCCAAGAGGGCTGCATACATCACGCCAGAGGAAGCAAACGAGAAGGATATTGCTGCACCCACACGCTATGCCAACCGAGGCGAGATTAACTGGTGCATTCGTTCCATCAATAAGTTCATGCCGTGGGTTCGCCGTATTTTCCTTGTAACAGACGGCCAGAACCCAGACATCCAGAGTCGCATTCCCATTGAGATTATCGACCACAAGGTCATCTTCGAGGGCTATGAGCAGTATCTGCCCACCTTCAACTCACTCAGCATCGAAGCCATGCTGTGGAGGATTCCCAGTCTGAGCGAACACTTCATTTACTTCAATGACGACCTGCTGGTCTGCCGTGCCGTAAGCCCTCAGGTATTCTTCCCCTGCGAAGGACATATCAACTGCCACGGACATCAGGCCTCATTGCTGTGGACCAAGACATGGCGTAAGATTAAAGGCATCATGGGCCATCCCTGTAATGTAAATCACATAAAGCAGATGATGGACGCTTCAGAGATAGCAGGCAACAGTCAGACCTATATTCGTCTGGCACATACCCCTCACCCTTTGCTACGCAGTACTTTACAGGAGTTTTACGAGGCACATCCCGAACGCTTGGAGCAGAACATACGCAACCGTTTCCGCAGCCCAGAGCATTTCCGTACCGATGAAATCTGCTATACGCTGCTCCAGCAGGAAGGAAGGTTGCACCTCCAAGCCGTACGTCCCGTACTGATGCGATACTATTCCAGAAAAGGGATGATGCAGTTAGAATGGACTTTGCGACGTGTTACCAAGTCAGGAAGCAAAGTCTGCTTTGCCTGTTTTTATGCACTGGATCAGGTAAGCGACGAGATATACGCTCGCCTCAGCCAGTTTGTAGAAGATTTGCTGAAAGAAGATTAGAGGACAGACTCGAATCTTTCTGGAATCCTTACCACAATCCTTAGCTCGAACATAGCCGGCTTGTTCAACGCATAGAGCGGACGACACCAAGTCTGACAGATACGTGCCCAGCGTGTATAGCGGTCAAAGTCGTGCGCCTTCTTCTCCGTAGCATACCTGATGGTTCTGCTACGCTTGTAGATATGCTTCTCCCAACCCTGTGCCACACGGTCGGCATCGCTCAACCTCCCCTCCAGAATACGCCTGTCTGCATAGCCGAAGTGCATGAGGTACAAACCTTGGACGATATGGAAGTTGTGTCCCTTCACACGATGGAAACCGCTACCCCACCTGCATGGTTGGGCTATGATGGACGGCTTGGTGTATCGGGTGCCTATCTGAGCATAATGACGCTGACTCAGGAACGTCTTCTCCAGCGACAAGTCGCCTTCCTCATCTAACTTCTGGCCGAAATCAAGTCCTAAGGGTGAAAGGCTCACATCTATCTCCTGAGCCGAGAGGAACTCCCTGAGACCTATCCCCAACTTAGGGTCAACCACTACGAACTCGTCAGCATCCACGCCGATTACCAAATCGTATCCCTGGCTGAAGAGTTCCGTTGCCTTCTCAGAAAGGAATCTCAGTCGTGCCTTCTCAGCCTCCACCACCTGAGTGCCTATCTTAGCATGCACATAAGCATGAGTCCCTTGGCAGAAGTCGCCAATGGTCTGATCCTCTCCGTCGTAATATATATATAGGTTTTCCTTGCCCAGTTCGCGCCCGTAGTACTCCACCCATTTCTGTAGGAAGAAGTCATCGTTACGAGCCATGGTAAGTGCTGCAATCTTCTTCAATTTCCTCAATTTTTATCACAAAGATAGAGAAAATTCTGACAATGCACAAATAAAAGCAGTCTTTAAACATTTTTTACCATTAAATTCACTACCTTTGCATTTAGTAATAATAATTTACACTTGATGCACGAAGCCAAGCTCGATATCTGCAACATTCTGCAAGCCAAAATTGCAGAGACGCTGACGCCGCTGATTGATTCAGATTACATTTATCTGGATCTGCCTTATCATAGCAACATCGGCGATACGCTTATTTGGATGGGCGCAGACCAATTCCTCCGCAGCCTCCCGCATACCTGTCTGGGACAGCATAGCATCGCCACCTTCGATTTCCGACCGCTCCCCCATGATGCCGTCATCCTGCTGCACGGCGGAGGCAACTTTGGCGACCTATGGAGGAAGCATCAGGATTTCCGTCTAAGGGTTATCAGCACGTATCCAGGCAATCGCATTATCGTGCTCCCCCAGACCATCCATTACGATTCACCTTCGGTTATGGCTTCCGATATCCAGCTTCTGAACCGTCATCTGCAACTCACCATCTGCGTACGTGATGACCAGTCAGCAGAACAGATGAAACAAAACGGATTTACTGGTCAGTTGCTGCTGCTCCCCGATATGGCATTCTGTATCAACAAAAAACTGCTTATCGAGCAGAAAAGCAAGGTGTCCAAGGAGGCGATGCTGGTGCTTAGGGCCGACAAGGAAGCGCCAAAGGGGCGTGCCGAGGGAGATCTGCCAGCGCCAAGGATAGACATCAAGGACTGGCCCAACCAGCGAAAGAACCGTCACACGGCCAACGACTGCCTTCGGAAGAATACGACACGAGAGGCCGACGAACTGATACAGACACAGTTCTTCCCCTATCTGGTCAGCGAAGGAGTAAGGTTTGTCTCCGAATACCGAATGGTCTATACCACCCGCCTCCATGTGGCCATACTGCGCCTCCTACTGGGGATGCCCGTAAAGATTATGAACAATTCTTATGGGAAGAACCTCTCATTCTATGACACTTGGCTAAAGGACGCGCCACTGATAGACATCCCCGATGAGAAGGAGCAGAAATGGCTGAACCAAGTCATCTGGCAGTATCAGAAGAAACAGAAGTACAGGAAGTTGCTCAAGAGAACCTGCGTTGCAATGCTCATCGTTATTGTACTCATGGTACTTACCCTGTGGCTTTTCTCCATATACCATTAACCGACAGAAATATTACTATTCCCATGTCAGACATTAACATTTCCATCATTGTACCCGTCTATAACGTCGAGGAATATATCCTCGAGTGTCTCGATTCCATAGGAAACCAGACCTATCAGGACGGTGTGGAATGCATCCTTGTAGATGACCGCGGCATTGACAACAGCATGAAGCTGGTCAAGAAGTTCATTAACGGCTATCAAGGCGGCATCTCGTTCCGTGTTATCAAGCATAAACGCAACCAAGGGCTTTCTGCGGCACGCAACACAGGTATCATGGATGCCAACGGAACGTATGTCTTGCTTGTGGATAGTGACGACAGCATCTCCACCGACTGCCTCCAGTATCTTATGGAGGTGGCTCAGAAGTACCCCGATGCTCAGTTGATAGCTGCAGGTGCCAAGACCAACAAGCGGAAAAGCTACACCATGGAGAAGCCCTTCCCCGACTATGCCGACAATCCTGAATGGATTTCGCGCATGATGCTCAGCAGAGGCGGCCGCAGGGGTATTCCCGTAACGGCATGGAACCGTCTGGTCAAGAGAGATTTTCTGCTGGAGCATCAGTTGTTCTTCCGTGTAGGTGCTGTGCACGAGGATGAGCTGTGGAACTTTATGCTAGCAGAGAAGGTGCAGCGTATAGCCTTCTGTAAGCACGACACATATTTCTATCGTACACGCCCGCAAAGCATCATGACACGCTTCAGGAACAAGGATGCAAGGGCTATGGCCTGCCTGCCTGTATGGCGCGAGATGCTTCGACTCATCACGCCTGAGAGAGAAAGGGAACAGACTGAATGTCTATGGAATTTCATCAATGATATCGGTCCCACCTGCATAGACGGTATCGTGCGCAGAGAGACCAGAAGGATTCTGTGGAAACTGGTTAGGAGAGGTATCTGGCCTACGTCGTTCCTTATTATCCTTTACCTCACGCCACCCATTTTCTACATCAAGTTCATACGCAATCTCATACCCAAGATTTCACGTATCAACCTCTCCCGCTATAGCTGCTGCATATCGTAGAGACGCTTATAGTAGCCGTTCTTGGCTATAAGCTCGTCATGCTGACCGCTTTCTACTATCTCACCCTCATACAGGACATGTATGATGTCGGCATTCTTGATGGTAGAGAGACGATGAGCGATGGCTATGGTGGTACGGCTCTTCATCAGACGTTCCAATGCTTCCTGTACCAGACGCTCGCTTTCGGTATCAAGTGCCGAAGTAGCCTCGTCCAGAATCAGGATAGGCGGATTCTTGAGTATGGCACGCGCTATGCTCACACGCTGGCGCTGACCGCCCGACAGCCTGCCGCCTCTGTCGCCTATCATAGTATCGTAGCCATTCTCTGACTCCATGATGAAATCATGTGCATTGGCTATCTTAGCCGCCTCTATCACCTGCTCCATGGTGGCATTCTCCACGCCGAAGGTGATATTGTTGTAGAAAGTATCATTAAAGAGGATAGCCTCCTGATTTACGTTGCCTATCAGGGCACGCAGGTCGCTGATGCGCAGACCCTTTATGTTCATGCCGTCCAGAAGCACCTCACCCTCCTTCACGTCGTGGTATCTGGGAATCAGATCCACCAGCGTGGACTTACCAGAGCCCGACTGCCCCACCAGAGCTACGGTCTTGCCCTTGGGTACCCTCAGGTGGATATGCTTCAGTACGTCCCTTCCCTCAGCATAGCTGAACGAAACATCGCGCAGCTCTATCTCCTTCTCAAATTCAGGCTTGGGTTGTGGATGCTCAGGCTCCTTGATGGGGTTCTCAGCCTTCAGGATAAAGTCGATGCGGTCCATCGAGGCCAGCCCTTGCGGAATCTGGTAGGTAGCGCGAGAGAACTCCTTCAACGGATTGATAACACTGTAAAGGATAACCATATAGAAGATGAAAGTTGAAGCATCTATTAGGTTTGAATCGCTCAGTATCAGCGAGCCACCGAACCATAGTACCACCACCAGAATGATGGTACCCAGAAACTCACTCATGGGGTGAGCGGCACTCTGACGGATAACCATAGCGTTCATCTCCTTACGGTAGGCGTCGTTGATGTTCAGGAAACGCTGCTCCATCTTCTTCTCGGCTATAAAGGCCTTGATGATGCGCAGGCCTCCCAATGTCTCGTCCAACTGGGCTATGATGCCGCCCCACTGACGCTGTACGCTGGCCGACTGACGCTTTAGTTTTCTACCTACCACGCCCATGACCCATCCGGCCAAGGGTGCCACCACCAGCACAAAGAGTGTCATCTGCCAACTGACGGCAAACAGGGTGACAAAGCAGACAAGGATGGCAATAGGCTGACGGATGAGCATATCCACCGAATTGGTGATGGAAGTCTCCACCGTCTGTACGTCGGCAGACATACGTGCGATGATGTCCCCCTTCCTTTCCTCCGAGAAGAAGCTCAGAGGCAACTTCAGCACCTTGTTGTAAACGGCAGTACGAATATCCTTCACCACGCCAGTACGCAAGGGTACCATGATGGCAGAAGATGCAAAGTAGCCCGCCGTCTTCAGTCCCGTCATCACTATCAGGGCCACGCCCATGAATACCAATGTCAGGAAGGCGCCGTGCGTACCTATCAACTGCTGCACCCAAACGTATGCGTTGTTTACTATCAAGTCTTTGCTGAGAGTGTCCCATGTCCATTCCTTATGTACATAAACTGCCGTATCTATCTTGAACAGGATGTTCAGGATAGGAATGAGCACAACGAAGGAGAACACGTTAAGCCATTGCGAAACGAAGTTCAACACCACCGACCATGCCAGATACCGTCTGTACGGCCTCAGGAAGCGTGACATTATGGACAGAAATTGCTTAAGCATACTATATTAACCTTTCCTTTCAGAATGCGAAGGTACGAAAAAAAGAGGGATAAACGAAAGAATAAACATTTTTTAATTCCCTATCCTTACTGTAGCCCATCCGAATGAGAAAAAAGCATCTGTAAAAATTCTTAAAAAAAGTTCTAATAACAATAAATCAAATATTAGTGTCGTTCTTTAAATAGAATGTAATTAAATTCCCTCCTGTAATTATTTACAGGGGGGGATATTTTGACAATAAAAAAAATAAAATCGATGATTAAATCCTTTCTTATCTCATTGATGACACTGGCAGCAAGTTCTGTCTTTGCCTATGAATACGAAGTTTCAATAAATGGAACTTTTCAGATGGAGATCAATTCCATAAAAGACAATGAGTTTGAAGTTGACGAAGATGGAGTATGGCTTCTGAATTCTGAAATCACTGCTACTATTCATCTGTGTCCTGATAGCATAATATTCATTAGCATTATGGAAACAGACAGTTATAATGAATATTTCTATTTTCAAGGAAAGGGAATAATTGAAAATTATAAGGATTCCGTAAAACTATGCCTTCCATTAGGAACAGAGTTTAACTGTAACGAAGAATTTAGAATACTCGTGTGTTATGGTACTCGTGGCAACACAAAAGAACAAAGGTGGTTGGAAGCTGAACCGTTTAAGGTCATTGACCATGTAAAAAATCAAGAATGCATAAAAACTTATGAAAGTACCACGTCAATTTCATTGCCAGATGCATCTGATGAAAACAAAAACAGAAATAAACAAGGTATCTATGACATAAGTGGCCGTCGTCTTTCCTCACCTCCATCAAAGGGTATTTACATCTGTAATGGCAAGAAAATATTACGGAAATAAGAAAGGAATATATTACAAGAGGGGGCCACATGATATGTGAGCCCCCTCTCTTGTATATGCTTCAGCATCAGTTTCTACGGATGTAGGCTATTGTTTCACCCTTAGCTACCTTGCTGCCTTGGTTAGCACAAACCTCTACCAGCTTGCCGCCCAATGCAGCAGGAATCTCCATTACCTGACCGAACTGGTTCTGCAGGTAGCAGAAGCGGTCGCCTTCCTTGTATTCCTTGCCCACCATGGGGTTGATGCTCTTGGTGCCGTCGGCATCGCCGTTGATTTCCCACATCACGGTACCGTTCTCAGGAGCTGTGATGGCATCAGCCTCAGCATGCTTGTAGGCAGCTACCTCCTCCAGAGACATGCCGCTCTTCTGCATCTCCTTATCCTTGGCAGCCTGCAAGTCCTTCAGGAAGCGCTCCTTGGCTACGCCACTCTTGTAGTCGCGGTACTGGCTCTCGTGCATAGCGAACTCGAAGAGTTCCTCGTCGTCCTCGCCGCGCTCCCAGCCGTTCTTCTCCATCTCCTCGATGAAGCGTGGCAGGTCGTCGGGATAGTTGCTCTGAGGATCAGCCGTTGTGAACTCGAATCCCTTCTCCTTGGCCAGCTCTATAATTTCTGGAGCCACCTCGCCGGGCAACTTACCGCTCTTACCCAAGATCATACCCCAGATAGAGGGGTCCATCATGCTATAGCGGGGCTTGCCCATAGACTCTGTAAGCAGGTTCATCAGGGCAATGTTCTTTACATACTGAGAGAAAGGTGTTACCAATGGGGGATAACCTACGCGAGGCCATACGTATGCCACCTCGTTGAAGAGGCGAACCAGCAAGGCATCCTCGCTGTAAGGCTCCTCGCCCTTGTTCTTGCGGTTGTTGTTGATGGCATCCATCACACCCTTCAGGTCAGCCATCATACTACCCATCATACCACCGGGCAGACCGCAGCCTAAGAGGAGAGAAGACATCAGCTTGTTGGCAGGGTTCATGAAGTAGCCCAGGAAGTCGTCTATGAACTCCTGAGTCAACTTACGTGCCTCCATGTAAGCCTCCATGTTTATCTCGGGAACATCGAATCCATAGTTCTTCAGCATACTCTGTACAGAGATAATGTCTGGATGAACCTTACCCCATGACAGAGGCTCGATGGCTGTATCGATAACGTCGGCACCGTTCTTGCAGACCTCCAGAATGCTTGCCATAGACAGACCTGGACCGCTGTGGCCGTGGTACTGGATGATGATTTCGGGGTGTTTGTCCTTGATCATCTTCACCAACTTACCCAGCATGGCAGGCTGACCGATACCAGCCATATCCTTCAGACAGATTTCAGGTGCACCAGCCTCTATCAACTGCTCTGCTATGTTAGCATAGTACTCAGCCGTATGGATGGGGCTGTTGGTGATACACAGGGTAGCCTGAGGCGTCATGCCAGCCTCCAATGCATACTTGATAGAAGGAATTATGTTGCGCACATCGTTCAGACCGCAGAAGATACGAGTGATATCCACGCCCTGAGCATGCTTCACCTTGTACATCAGACGGCGTACGTCGGCAGGAACGGGGAACATACGCAGTGCGTTCAATCCGCGGTCCAGCATGTGAGTCTTGATACCCACCTCATTAAATGGTTTGGTAAAGGCGCGAACAGCCTTGTTGGGGTTCTCGCCGTATAGCAGGTTCACCTGTTCGAAGGCACCACCATTGGTCTCTACGCGGGCAAAGCATCCCATCTTTATGATGACAGGAGCGATACGCTCCAATTGATCCTTACGGGGTTGGAATTTTCCACTCGACTGAAACATGTCTCGATACACGAGACTGAACTGAATCTTTCTCTTTTCCATATTACCTTATAATGTATATTTTCGTCTTTCGGACTGCAAAATTACGAATAAGTGAGAGGAATACAAAATAAATTCACATTATTTATTTTTTTTCCCGAGCGAGAGTAATTTCGAAAACTTCCACCCCTCCCCCAGCTTGCATTGCAAATCTTTAACAATTATAGCCAATATTCCTTTAATTATTCTTAAATCCTTTACAGAAAATAAAAATTATATGAAATAATATTGTAGTTTTGCAACGATGGAAAAAAACCACCAAAGATTTTCTATGAAATATGCATGTTATATAGTGGTGGTTCTGGCACTGATGTTATCTTCATGCCAGAACAGGATTACCATCGCAGGTACCGTTGAACGCAACATTGACAGCATCACCATCACGAAGGTGCTCAATGACAACAGCGATGCCATACTGGACGTTGTGAGCGTAAGTCACGGCAAATACTCATGGACCGGTACCATCGATACCACCTGTATCATCCGTGTATATTATGGCTTGGGCGAGCGCGATTTCGCGCGTGTTATCGGTGAACCGGGAAAGATAGAGTTGAACATTCCCAAGCTGGGCGGAGAGCAGAACCATCCCAAGGGCACCCCACTGAACGACAGCATTACGGATTACTACATTGCCGTGGCAAGAATGATGGAAAGGGCCGACATGTTTTATGAGAGAGTCGAGAAAGCCACCTCCGCGAGAGAGCGCGACTCCCTAGAGCAGATTCACAATTACCTGTGGAAAGGGGTGGAACAGTGCAAGGCCAACTACCTGAACCGTCACACCGACGACCTGCTGGGCATCTATCTACTCTTCGACTTCCAGTTCTACTGGCATCCCGAGCTTATCGAGGACGCTATAAAGAAGATGAAGAAGAACTTCCCTGATAATTTCTGGGTAAACCTTATCGGCGAGCGTGTAGAGGGGCAGATGAAGGGTCTGCCAGGGCAAAAGTACACCAACCTCACACTCACCACGCCCATGGGCAATCAGATGAGCCTCTCGGATATCGTGCCACACAACCGCTATACACTCATTTACTTCTGGGCCAGTTGGTGCAACCCCTGCAACAGCGAGATTCCCTACATAAAGGACGTATATAACAAGTACCACGACCGTGGTTTCGATGTAGTAGGCATCTCCATCGACACTCAGATAGAGAGTTGGAGGAAATCCATCGTAGGAAACGCCATACCATGGTACAACATGTCCGACCTCAAGGGTTGGAGCGGCCAGGCTGCCAAGACCTACGGCATCGTAGGCATTCCACGCACGTTCCTCATCGGTCAGGACGGCATCATCATCGAGAAAGACCTACGCGACAACACCCTGATGAAGAAGATGGACGAGCTATACACCGAAAAGGAAGAGGTAGCAAGCCAAGAAACCTAAGTAGCCTAAGGGGCCTTAGAGTAGCCGCTGAATGCGGCTGCGGCCCTACAAATGGGAGAAATTGTTTATATATTTTAACGGTTGTAAAGATTTTTCCTTCTCCTTAAAACCTATTCCTTATTTCCGTGTTTTTTCCGCTAAGCCATGCAGAACTTTCTTGTGCACTGAGAAAAATTTCCTCCATAGCCATGCCGCAATTTTCAGACGCTAATGTCTCTTTTGCATCTTTGATGCAAAGGTACGATTTTTCTCGAAATACGCAAGATTGATACAGTTTTTTTTTTACTTTCAACTTTCAGTTTTCAATTTTCAGTTTCCTCAGAGGTTACTCACTTACTCACTTAGGACATCTGTATTTTGGGAAAAACTTGAAAGAGAAATTTTATATTATATATAATATAAGTATAATTATTATAAATTACCTCTTTTTCTCTGTTCTGTAATTCATTTTCCTTACCTCCTCCCATTCTCATAGAAAGTTGCAAAACCTAAATGTCCGAAGTGAGTAAGTTGTAAGTGAGTAAGTCCGGTGTGTGTGTGTTTAGGCATGCCTTTATTGCTTTAAAATTTGCAGTAATGAGGAAAATTCCGTAACTTTGTGGTCAGAAAATAAAGTGGTGACAGAACAATGAAAGAACGTATTCCCTTTGTAGATTGGCTGCGAGCCGTGGCATGCTTTATGGTCATGCTGGTGCATGCTGCAGAGAACTTCTATGGCGTGGTTACGGAGAAAGCCATAGAGAGCATACCCGGAGGAGCCGAGAAACTGGCTGGCTTCGCTACCAATATGGGTGGCATGGCTGGCGACAAAGCTGTGCTGCTGAACGAGGCAAACCGTTTCTGGGTTGCCTTCTACGACGGCGGAGTAGCGCGTACCTGCGTACCATTGTTCATGGTAATGTCTGCTTTCCTGCTGGTACCTATGAAAGCGGATGTTAGCATGTCTCAGTTCTATAAGCGTCGTTTTCTGCGCATACTGCCCCCGATGATCATCTTCATGCTGCTCTATGCCACCCTACCCGTCCTGTGGGGCGAGATGACTTGGGACGATACGCTGCGCATACTGCCCGCCCTACCCTTCAACTTCCCCGAGAATGCAGGACATCTGTGGTTTATGTATCCGCTTATCAGTCTGTACCTCATCATACCCGTTGTCTCCCCGTGGCTGGAGCGTGCCAGCGCCAAGGACGAACGTATCTTCATAGGGCTGTTCTGTCTAAGCACCATTATTCCTTGGCTGCATACCTTCGTAACACCCGAGCTGTGGGGCGAGTGCTTCTGGAACAGATTCAGCATGCTGTGGTACTGCTCTGGCTATCTGGGCTATCTGGTCATAGCACACTACATACGCTTCCATCTGAACTGGGCACGCAGCAAGCGCCTGAGCATCGGTGCCCTATGTTTCGTAATCGGTGCCGCGTTCACAGCCTGGTCGTTCTGGTGGAAAGGCGAACCTCTCTGCCCCATCGCCACGCCCGAGTTGGAATGGTCTTGGGAGTTCTGCACGCCCAATGTAGCGTTGGCCACCTTCGGCGCCTTCCTGCTGTTCAGTTGTATAGGGACGAAGGTTGACGGCACAGCACGCGAGGATTATAAGGCACCCCGTCTGGTGACGGAGCTTGCCAAGCTCTCCTTCGGCATGTACCTGATGCATATTTTCTACCTCAGCAACATAGCATCCTTTGTGGTGCAGGACAACCCCGCAGCACCCATCCTTCCCGTATGGGCTGC
>JAIKYE010000095.1 GCA_024683455.1 Bacteroidaceae bacterium | reverse complement strand
ACGCAGGACGACTTCGACAACGAAAGGCGTATGGTAGTCATCACCGAGGAAATCCGCGAACAACTCTTCGGCAAAGGAAAGAAAGGTGTAGGGAAAACCATCCGCGTAGAAAGCCGCGACTACCATATCTGTGGTGTGGTGGAAACGCCCAGCATGCTGGCAGAAAAGTGCTGTGCAGACATATGGCTCCCCTACTCTGCCGACAGCCTGCTCTCAGATCGATGGATAGACTATCACACACAGGGGTTGTCTCTTTCCTTCAGTGTTGCCTCTAACAAGTTTAATGCCTTCAAGCAGGAGATGCGAGAGGTGGAAGCACGCTATAATGCCGTGCACAAGGAAACCGACCTGGATATGCTAAAGAATCTTGATTCCTATTATAATGGCGTATGGAGAAACACAGCAGAGGTGTTCAACACATACTCCTATGAGAAGCATTGGGAGTGGTACGTGGCGGTTGCCATCTTCATGCTGCTCTTCGTGCCAGCCCTCAATCTGAGCGGCATGGTGGTAAGCCGTATGGAACGACGTCTGCCAGAGATGGCTATCCGCAAGGCGTTCGGAGCCAGACGGCATACGCTGCTCTGGCAGGTCTTCATGGAGAATCTGACACTGACACTTGTTGGCGGTTTCATTGGGTTGTTTCTGGCATGGTTGGCCCTGTATGTCTGGCGCGATTGGATATTCTATATGTTCTTCTCGTTCAATAGCTGGGGACTTTATGGTCGTGTTCCCATCATCGAGGGCGAAATGCTTTTCGCCCCAGCTATCTTCCTTATCTGTCTGCTGGTATGCTGCGTGCTAAACCTACTGACAGCCGCTTTGCCCGCATGGTGGAGTCTGAGAAAACCGATTGTTGAATCAATGATGACAAAGAAATGAAACTAAATTTAAATTCCCCCCTCCTCGGGGGGAGATGGAAGGGAGCTTCTTGGCTCGCCCTGGAACTCATCCTCGTAACCATCATCTGCTGGTGGACATTCGACCCCATGATGGAGAAGATATACGTCAACCACCTGCCCTTCGGCTATGACGCTGACAGAATTGTGAGGATGGAGGTGGCAAGCACCCTGAACAGAACAGAACGGATGGATAGAAAAGAGGAGATTTGTGCAGAGGAGGAAATCCTGCTGAAGAAGGTTCAGGAGATAGAGGACGTGGAGGTGGCTTTCCGTTCCGTCTATTCTGCCCCAGGCTTTGATTTGGGCGAATCATATCTAAATACAGGGGACAGCACTTGTATTCGATTCCCGACCATATATTTCCAACGTGAATCTCCAATATTCAGAGCATACGACATCCCATCACTGACACCAACAGTTCCCCTCAGCGAACTGACGAATGACTGCGAGGAGGACAAAAGCATTATCCTTTCGCGTACACTGGCATTAGCTGCCTTTGGGAAAACCGATGTGGCAGGTCGAACAATCGAATTATATAATGTAGGACTGGACGAGACCAGAAAGTATCATATCCGTGCTGTTGTGGAAGATGTGCGCAGCTACGAGGGGGACAAAGACCATACCAACTGCTATATCTGTTCTACACTCAGAATGCCAATGACCAACATGCCCGTCATTGTCCGTTTGCGTGATGGTGTAAGCGTGCAACAATTCAGAGAGAAGTGTGAGTATGAACTACGGAAAAACCTTACAACTGAACATTGCTACATACGTAAGATAGAGTCAGTTCGGGAAAGACAGGATTTCTTATCTGGGAGATGTGACGGCCGTCTTATGCACAGGAACGTGCTTATGGCTGCATTTTTCGCTATCAACTTAGCACTTGGCGTTTTCGGCACCATACTGATGTACACACGCCAGCGTAGGGAAGAAGCAGGCATTAAAAGGGCCTTTGGTGCTACGCGCAGGAGCGTCTTCTGGGGCTTCATTCGCGAGGCATGGGTACTAACAACGGTCAGCGTCCTCATCGGTTGCGCAATCTACTTCCAGTATCAGATCTCTGGAGACTCCTACGAGAAAGATTTATACGATAACCCAGTCGTCCACTATTGGTTCGACAGCATAGAGACCCACTTCCCCATAGTCTCTCTCTGCGTGTACCTTTTTGTATTATGTACCGTCCTCATTGGCACCGCCATACCAGCGTGGCGTATCTGCCGGAGCGAAATTACGGAATCATTGAGAGAAGATTAAAGAGCATTTTCTTGACTATTATCTTATAAAATACTAACTTTGCACACATAAATATATAATTTTCATTTTTCAACTTGAAAGGATGATACTCGTAGTTGACGACGATAAAAACATACGCCTCACGCTGAAACTCATACTGGAACGCAACGAGTATGAGGTGGCACTGGCCGAGGAACCCAAAGCAGCTATACAGGTGATTCGAGACAATCCTGCTGTGGAGCTTGTGCTGATGGATATGAATTATAATACCTATCGCACCGCTTCTAACGACGGCGAGGAAGGTCTCACTTTGCTGAAACAGATAAAGGTTTTCCGTCCCGACGTGCCGTGCATCCTGATGACTGCATGGGGTACAATCGACCTGGCTGTACGGGGCATGAGAGCCGGTGCTTTCGATTTTATCACCAAGCCATGGGACAATGGGGTGCTACTGGAGAGAATAGAGACCGCAAGAAGCCTTTCCCCCAGCCTCTCTCCCGTAAGAAAGGAGAGAAATAAATCTCAGGGAATCCCTTCGCACGCGGGAGAGGGATTAGGAGTGAAACTGCCTTCCTTATCTGATATTTATTCTACCGTTTCCCGTGTGGCACCTACGAATGCACCTGTACTGATTACGGGTGAGAGCGGAACGGGCAAGGAACTGATAGCCGAGGCTATTCACCGACAGAGCAGCAGGGCCAACGGGCCATTCGTGAAGGTAAATCTGGGAGGCATCTCCACCTCACTGTTCGAGAGTGAGATGTTCGGCCATAAGAAAGGCTCCTTCACCGACGCCACATCCGACCGCGTAGGTCGCTTCGAATTAGCCAAAGGTGGCACCATATTTCTGGATGAGATAGGTGAGTTGTCGTTGGCAAGTCAGGTAAAACTGCTACGCGTGCTACAGGATCAGACTTACGAGGTGCTGGGTGACAGCCATACTCGCCGAACCGATGTACGCGTGGTATGCGCCACCAATGCAGACCTGCGACAGATGGTAGAGGAACATACATTCCGCGAGGATCTCTTCTACCGTATCAACCTTATCAACCTACACCTGCCACCCCTGCGTGAGCGTCGCGAAGACATCCCTCTGCTGGTGGATTACTTTATTCAGAAAGCGCGTGCTACCAACAAGATACAACCAGTAAGCGTTTCTGAAGATGCCATCGCCTACCTGCAAACACTACCCTTCCCGGGCAACATCCGCGAACTGAAGAACCTGGTGGAGAGAGCTGTATTGATGAGAAGTGGTCTCTCTAGCCTCCCCCCAACCCCCTCTCCCGTAGGCGAGGGGAACTTCTATCTGTCTGCCCAAGACTTTCAGAATAGCTTTGAAACAGGTTCACACCATTCAACTCCCCTCGCCCACGGGAGAGGGGACGGGGGTGAGGCCGTGGCTGGAGCATCTCTCTCAACCCTTGAGCGGAATGCAATAGCTGCCTGCATAGCCAAGCACAGCGGCAACCTCTCGCTCGTGGCCAAGGAGTTGGGAATCAGTCGCGGCGCGCTGTATAGGAAAATAGAGAAGCACGGACTGTAGTCATTGAACATTGAGCATTATGAAGCTAAGATATTATTTTCTTCTGTTAGCTTTGGCCATTGCAGCATTGACGGCAGTGGCACTATACGGTACGTTCCACAGCCATCCACGGTTGTTCTACGTTACGGAGGGCTTTGTGGTGCTGTTGGTGTTCTATCTGTGGTTCTTCTACCAGAAGACACTACGCCCATACGATACGCTGGTGAGCGGTATTGAACTGGTACGAGATCTGGACTTAACCACACGACTGGCACCCGTGGGTCAGCACGAGGCAGACATCATTGTACGTACATTTAATGAGTTGCTGAGCCGCCTACGCAGCGAACATCTGTCGCTGGAGGAGCAATACACATTCCTGAGTCTGCTTATCAACGCCTCGCCCATGGGTATCGTTCAGTGCGACATAGACGGTAAGGTTACTTCTATGAACCCAGCGGCACAACAGATGATGTCGCCCTCTGTAGAGGAGGCTATGCGCAAGTTGCCCCTCGGTCAGGAAACAACCATCCGCCTGCCTGGCGAGCCACAACTGTTCCGCATCAATTATCTGTCTTTCCCCGACCGTGGATTCCAACATCCATTCTACTTGATAGAATCACTGACCGACGAGGTGCGACAAGCCGAGAAAGCAGCCTACGAACGCGTTATACGCATGATTGCCCACGAGGTAAATAACAGTGTGGCAGGAATCATCGGAAGCCTTGCCGACGGAGAAGCAGAACGGTTGAAGGCCCTCTCTGCCTTTGTTACACGCTTTGCACAAGTGGTGAAGATTCCGAAACCGCAGTTACAACTCTGTGACCTTAGCGAAGAAGTAGATGCTTGCCGGCCCTTCCTCGAGAGCCTCTGTACAACGGCAAATGTCCGCTTAGAGTTCGACCTTACCGATGAAGCTGCGCCCGTCCGACTGGACACTGTCCTTTTCCAGCAAGTCCTCATCAATATTGTAAAAAACTCCATCGAGAGTATAAAAGAAAAAGGCGGACACGTTGTTATCACAACTGCGCCAACCCAACTCACCATCACGGACAACGGCAATGGCATCTTACCCGAGGTGGCCCAGAATCTCTTTACCCCCTTCTACTCCACCAAACCGCAAGGCCAAGGACTGGGTCTGCTGCTTATTCGAGATATCCTGACGGCTCACGGCTGTACATTCAGTCTGCTCACAGACCACATCGACCACCTGACCCGCTTCACCATCCAGTTTGTAAAATAACTGACATCACAGAAAAAGAATAAAGGGCATTTTCTTGTCGGTATCGGCAAAAATACACATTTTTGCAATGAAAGGAGTGCTTAACTAACTAAACTAACTATACTAATGGAAACTTTTTTGTTCTTAGGCTTTGGCTTGGATGCCTGGATCACTATCGTTACGGTGCTGGGCATGTTCAGCGTACTGCTATTTACGAAACTGCGCTCGGACTGGGTATTTCTGGGGGCTATAGGCGTACTCTTCGTAACAGGCGTTCTGGATGCGAAGGAGGCCTTCTCGGGCTTCAGCAGCACGTCGGTAGTAACCGTGGGCGTTCTGTTTGTGGTGGTGGCAGGACTGATGCATACGGGCGTGCTGCACTGTATGGTGAGGTTCCTGCTGGGACAGCCGGGCAGCTACGCAAGAGCGGTGACGCGACTGATGATACCCGTGGCCTTCCTGAGTTCTTTCCTCAGCAATACGACGGTGGTGGCTCTCTTCGTGAGAATCGTAAAGATGTGGGCTAAGAAACTGGGGGTATCGCCCTCTAAACTGCTGATTCCGCTAAGCTACGCCTCTGGCATGGGTGTGTGTCTGTACCCTTATAGGTACGCCGCCAAACTTGATTATCAGCGGTCTGTACGAGGAGAATACTGGCGTGGCAATGAATGTACTGGCTACTACCATACCAGGTCTGTTCTGCCTGTTTATAGGGGTGCTCTCAGTGATAGCCATGCGTCGCCTGCTGCCAGACCGCGAGGCTCCGGAGGCTGCATTTGGGGCAACCTCGGAGTACACTGTGGAGCTGCGCGTGCCGTCGGACAATCCACAGATAGGCATGACGCTGGGCAAGGCGGGATTCTTCCATGTAAAGGGGGGCAGCCTGATAGAGATACGTCATCTGGACGACGGGCCGTCGCCTGTATCTGAGGATGAGCATATCATGGCAGGGGACCATTTGGTCTTTGCCGGACAGATAGATGAGATATACGAGATGGCTGTGAGACACCAGTTGGTGGCGTCTGACCAACATATCTTCTCGATGAACGATGTGGACATGTATAGCCAGATTCGCACGGCATACGTCACCTTTGGCAGCACTCTGATAGGACGCAGCATAGCTGACACAACCTTCGAGAAGGACAACAACCTGATGGTGGCTGCCGTAGCACGCCGTGGTAAGCGCCTCAACGAGACGCCACGCAAAGTGGTTCTGCAGGCGGGAGATACGCTGCTGCTGATATGCCCGAGGAACTTCAACGCTGATACGTCGTCCCTGAGAAGCACCGTACACTTCTTCGACTCTGAAGAGGTGCCAAACATAGGATACGGCACGCTGTTCTCCACGGATATTATGATAGCTATGGTAACGCTCTCTGCCCTGGGTGTAATACCTCTCTTGCAATGTACTTTCCTGGCTGCTGCGGCGATGGTAATCTTCCGCTGCTGTAATGTGGAGCAGGCTATGAAGGCTATCAACTGGGAGATTCCCATGGTCTTCGCGGGTAGTGCAGTCCTGGGCCTTGCCATTCAGAAAACAGGCATAGCAGAGAGAATGGCCAACGGCATTCTGGATGTATGCGGAACAAACCCGCTGGTGGTGATGACGGGCATCTGCTTTGTGGGCACGTTCGTGACTGAATTCATCTCCAACACGGCAGCGGGTGCCATGTTCTTCCCCATCATGTACGAGGCTGCAGAGAAACTGGGCTACGACCCCTACCCTTTCCTCATAGCTCCGATGATAAGCGTAAGCAGCAGTTTCGCCACTCCTATCGGCTCGCCTACCCACATGCTGGTTTATGGCCCGGGCAGCTACCGCTTCAGCGACTTCATGCGCATAGGATTGCTGATGAACCTCATCATCCTGGCTGCCAATATATTTATCGTGAACATCGTATATCCGTTGACGCCACTATAATGAACATGCGACGGGAGCAGAAAGAAAAAAAGAGACCACTGAAAAAATGTGAAGTGGTCTCTTAATTTATTTCTATAGAAGATATTTCTTTTTCCAGTCGGCGAAGTACTGGGGCTCTTCCAGAAGGAGCTGGCCATCGGGATCGATGAAGAGCTGAGTGGTACTGCCTTCGCAACAGAGGACGCCGTCGGACTTGCGGAAAATCTGATACTTGAAATCCAAACGGGCTCCGGGCTTGCGTACATAAGTGGTATGTATCTCGGCTATGTCGTTCATACCCAAGGGTGCGAGGTGGCGCACGTGAACATCATATACAGGGGCTAGGATATTGGCGGCCAGCATGACCTCATAGCCTATACCGGGATAGTGACGACCAAAGGACTCGCGTCCGTCCTCGAAATACTTGACGTAGTTGCCATGCCATACGCGCAGCATGGCATCCATCTCGCTGAACTTAACACGTACCTCGGTTATATCAGTTAATTCTTTTCTCATTCAGAATTTGGTTAGCGATTAGCGGTTAGTGGTTAGCGAGGGGGCCTACTTGTTATTTATCCTTTTGGTTACGGTCTTGCCGTTGACAGTGCCCGTAACATCTACATACAGACAGGTAAGGGACTCACCTTTCATCTGGGCAAAGAACTTGCTGACTACCATCTCCTGACCTTCCATAGTAACGAGAGCTATCCACTTGCCACCGCGCTTGGTGATACGGATGGGCAGATTCTTATAGGGCGTAAGGTGGATGGTAACCTCGTCGGCCTTCTTGCTGTCAACCTTATAGCCGAAAGCAAAGTTGAACTGAAGGTAACTGAGTTCCTTCTTCTCTCCACCCTCCTCGGCTCTAATCCAGTAAGCGTGTACAGGCTCGTTGGTGTCTATTTTTCCATCCTTAATATTCACATCGTAGCAGATATAATTCTTGTTGGTGCTGCGTTCGAACACAAACAGTCTTTCTGCTGCACAAGAAAACGACAGAATGAAAAATGACAGGATGAAAAATAAAATGACTCTTTTATTCATTGAACATTGTTGTTAGGTCGTTTGGGACTCCCCTCGCCCACGGGAGAGGGGTTGGGGGTGAGGCTGTTAACCGTTATCAAGTATAAAGTCCTCCGTTGATGGAGATTACATTGCCGGTAACATAGCCTGCCATGGGTGAAACGAGGAAGGCGACAGCCTCGGCAACCTCCTCGGGCTGACCGAAACGGCCTGCAGGAATGGTCTTCTTGAGAGTAGCCTCGTCGAGACCCTCTACCATATCGGTCTTGATAAAGCCAGGAGCCAGAGCGTTGACGGTGACGTTCTTCTTAGCAACTTCCTGAGCCAAAGCCTTGGTAGCAGCAATGATACCGCCCTTGGCAGCTGAGTAGTTGGTCTGACCGGGCAGACCCTTGATGCCGCTTACACTGGCCATATTGATGATACGGCCGAACTTGTGGAACTGCATGGCGGGTAAAAGGGGCTGGGTAACATTGAAGAAACCCTGCAAGGTGATATCTATTACACGGGTGTAATCCTCGAAAGGCATGAGGGCCATAACACCATCACGACGGATACCTGCATTGTTGACACAGACCTCGATATACTCATCGTTATCCTGATGAGCCTCTTGCCATGCCTGAATAGTAGCGGTGGCCTTCTCGCGATCGGCAACATCAAAGCACCACAGTTCGCCATCCGTACCTGCCTCGCGCACAAGGTGCAGTGTCTCTTCGGCTGCTGCGGTATTACCAGCATAATTGATAAGAATATTATAACCCATTTGGGCCAAACGAACTGCAATGGCGCGACCAAGACCGCGACTTGCTCCTGTTACTAATGCGTACTTCATTATTTCTTTGTTTACTGTTTACGGTTTAC
>JAIKYE010000103.1 GCA_024683455.1 Bacteroidaceae bacterium | reverse complement strand
TTCATCTATGGTTCCCGAAGGGTAGCCCTTCAGAATGGCATTAATTACTGGTTTCTTCTCCTTGGCTATGCAGCAAGTAAAAGTCAGTACTGCCAGCAATACAGTGATGATTTGCTTCATTACTTTAACGATATATTGCGGATAACGAAATCTCTGTCTCCTTCGCCTTCCTTGAAATCAAAAGTTACGGGAATGGTTTCAAACGGCTCGAAGGTGAGCGTAAAGTCGGCATAACCCAAGGCACTCAGGATGCCCTCTGTGGCGGCAGATGCCTTCTCTGTGGGACATATCTTTGAATCAAGTGTGATTCCATTTGCAGCAATCAACTTGTATTTCCCGCCGCCAGCTGTGAGACAGGAACCGCTGGCTATTCTGAACCAACTGTCATTTGGATTGTAATAGCGGAAACTGACAGTAGTTTCTTTGTCGGTTGTCTCCACTTTGCGAACGGCAAGATAAATATTCTTGCTATTGTCTTGTATAGGTCCATTGATGGCTGCTGCCATTCCAAGGAACATGCCTGGGCCATAACCACTAGACTTCCAAACTACATGGTGATCAGGAGACAAGAGCACATAATAAGGTACGGCAGTATTGTCACAGTAGCGGCTCTCAATGCCGCCCTTGCCCATCTTACCGTCGTTCCAATTCTTCCAGACAATCTTTTTGCTCCAATCACTCTCCTGCCATGCAGATAGTTTATCGCGACTGATGCCAACAATCTCCAGTTTCCCCTTCAGCTGTTCATAAACCTCTCTCATCTCCGGCTCAGCCATCCGGCATGGGCCACAACCAAGGCTCCAGAAATCAAGCAGCACGTAACAGCCATCCCTGAAGGTTTCTGTCAGATGATGCGTATTGCCTTGCATATCATAGAGTTCTGCATCAACAGCCTCCTCGCCAGGTTGTAACACATGCAGTGGATATACAAGCAAATGGATATATGCCAACTCCTCCTCAAAGCCTTTTGGCGCACGAGCCACAACAGACTTCTCAACTTCTTTGAGTTGTTCCATATATGGGAAGCCTTCATTATACCGGGCATAATGGCTTGCATCTTTCAGTTCTGCAATAGAAACAGCATCCACAGGCACAGAGGGCAGCACCTCTATTGTCTGCCTAATCATCTCAGCGTAGGCGGAGTCCCGCTTTTCATAGGGTGCTTGGGCAATATCCAGCAGTAACATATTGTTCATAGCATTGCGAATGTATTCCGATATGCGGTTGGCCGTTTTCTGTTCAGCCAATGTGCTTTTAACCTTCCAGGTCGGGTACAGACAATCCTCGCCCGTCATACTGACAATAGCATCTGGTGCAACAAAAATTGTCTTTAGAAAGTTGGGGCAACCTTCACCTTCAAGATAAAAGTAGCACTCCGTAAGTTTCTCTACGGGGAATGTTAGCGTAAAATGTCCATCCCTAACGGTATCCGATGCCACGCGTACCATATCTATAAGGCATTCCGCAACTGTACTATCCTTCAACGCAGGTGAATAACCTTTGATGGTTGCTGTCTTGGTTGTCTGCCCATGACCCACTAAAGCAATCAGGGCGAGCATTACGGTGATGATAGTGTGTTTCATAAATGTGTGTTGTTTTAGCTCTAGAATTAATACCTTATTATTACATATACAGATAACGCTTTCTTACCTTCACGGCAAACTTAGTCCTTTGGATAAAGACCCTTGAACACTTTTGTCAGGGACTCAACCTCTGGAAGCAGACTTTTCAGTTCGTCCTCGTTCTGATTCTTGACTGCAGTCATGGCTTTTTCCAACACATCCGTCAACCTCTTGCAGTTGCTTCCGTTATCTGGCGACCATGTTGTAGCAACACGGATACGATTCCCGAAGAAGTATTTGGTTCCATCGAATCCCATTCGATCGTCATTGAACATACATGTTTTGACGGCATGTTCAATTAAGTCGGAAAACTTCACAGCTGTGGCCTTGTCTGTCTTAACCTCTACAGAGTCCAGTTTAACACCCCTATTATACCCCACGCACCACTTCACCTGCAACCTTTCTGTTTCCCCATAACCATAATAGATATACAATGCTGAGGGAAAATCTTTCATAGGCGTGGGGAACTTGAGCATCTGTTGTATCGCCTTTTTAG
>JAIKYE010000084.1 GCA_024683455.1 Bacteroidaceae bacterium | reverse complement strand
CCTTAATGTGGCAAAGTGGCAAAGTGGCAATGTGGCAAAATTGGGAAAACCTGTTGTTCAGTCCAGATGCTCTCCTATCGCAAAAGGTACAATCTGAGAGGCTAAACGACACGTTTGAATGGGCCAAACGCATCGTTTTGTTTTTTAAGGAAAACGCACCTGTAGTTGGTCGCAATGATTCTAACCGTCAACTATGGCAGTTCAGAAAAATGCTTACGCCCTTTGACATAATACTGCCAAAGCAAAGAAAATGAACGTTGTTCTGGTATTTCCTGCCCTACCCTCGCCGACTGAATAAGCTTACGATCAGCAGCAAAGTCATTACGCCATCTGCGAAAATCACGACGTGCACGGAACACTGCTTTAAAATCTCCCCAATTATGTTTCAAAAGCAGCATCTCAGTAGCAGCCAAATAATCCAGCCACCAGCGAATATACATCACCCTACGAAGTTCGCCATCAGGAAGACACTTATATAGCATGGTCAAATTATTCCTGAAATTCAGGTAGGTCTTCATCGGATTCGATTTCGGCAAAGTTCCACCACCTACATGATACACTTTACTTTCAGGCACACAAACTATCCGATAGCCTCGAATACGTAATCGCCAACAGAAATCGATTTCTTCATTGTGGGCAAAGAATCGGCTATCCAATCCTCCCACCTCTTTATAATTGCGCGCGCGCACGAGTAGAGCTGCCCCGGAAGCCCACAGAACAGAAGCTGGTTGATCGTATTGTCCATGGTCATGCTCTACGACATCAAATATACGACCACGGCAGAAAGGATAGCCCAAACTATCAAGATAACCGCCGCAGGCACCTGCATATTCGAAGGAATCGCGGTTAAACACCGACAACAACTTTGGTTGACAAGCCGCAACTTCACTATGTGCATCCATATAGGCCAGCATTGGCAGAAGCCAATGAGGAGTCACCTCAATATCACTGTTCAACAAAAGATAGTATTCGGCTTCCACTTGCTCCAAGGCCTTATTGTACCCCTCTGCAAACCCCCAGTTTTTGTCAAGCAAAATCAAGCGACAACTGGGGAACTTTTCTTTCAGTAATGAAACAGAATCATCAGTCGAAGCATTATCAGCTACATAGACAACAGCCTCCTTTGAATATTCAAGAACGCTAGGAAGATACTTCTCAAGCATCTTCGCTCCATTCCAATTCAATATAACAATAGCCAACTTATCCATATACAGTCAGAGGTTTCGAATACAAGTTATTCGCAATCAGATTATCACACTATGCCGAATGAGGAGTTAGAATTTGAGCTATGCGCAGAGACGTCTTGTCATGATTAAAATCCCCCAACCTGACACGTAGCAGATGGTTGTCAAACTCAGGACAAGCATCTGCAGCCGACAATTCCACGCGTACATAGTTCTTCGTAAATCCATGCATTGCACGACCACGCGTGGCTTTCTCCAGCAATACTTCTGCCTCTTTTCCGATATGTGCTTCATAAAAAGCATGCGTTTTACTATCAGACAATTCCAAAAGGCGACGACTACGAAGTTTCTTGTCTTTTTCACTCACCACATAAGGAATGCGAAGAGCCGAAGTACCTGGACGCTCAGAATAGGGGAAGACATGAAGTTGGGTAACGGGCAACGAATTGAGGAATTCATAGGTCTCTTCAAAACATTCCGGAGTTTCACCTCTACACCCCACCATCACATCGACACCAATAAAGGCATCAGGCATCAGAGATTTTATTGTCATTATCTTACCAGCAAACAACTGACGGTCGTAGTGACGATGCATAAGTTTTAGCACAGTATCACTGCCACTTTGAAGAGGCACATGAAAATGTGGCATAAAAGCACGGCTATGAGCGCAGTAGTCTATCAGCTCGTCGCTCATCAGGTCTGGTTCAAGACTACTGATTCGATAACGGCTCACTCCTTCTACCCCATCAAGAGCCTTCACCAAATCAACAAAGCTTTCGCCTGTTGTCTTCCCAAAATCACCAATATTCACACCCGTGAGCACTATTTCCTTTCCACCCTCTTCAACAGCCTTACGAGCTTGTTCTACCAGTGAGGCAATGGTTGGGTTTCTACTAAAACCCCGAGCATATGGAATTGTGCAATAAGTACAGAAATAGTCACAACCGTCTTGTACTTTCAAGAAATATCGTGTACGATTGCCGCGAGAACAACTAGGTGCAAAAGATGTTATTTCTTTAGTTTTACGAACGAAAAAAGAAGCATTCTTATCTTGTCCATTTTCAACGACCTTAGAGCTATCGGTCTCCTTTCTTATCCAAGCATCCGACAAAAACTGAATCAAATTGGCTTTCTCATTGGAGCCCAACACCAAATCAACGCCATCAATCTTTGCCACATTCTCAGCCTCTAATTGAGCGTAGCAACCAGTTACTACTACAAAGGCGCCGGGATGCTGACGAACCAATCGATGTATCACCTGGCGACACTTATGATCAGCTACTTCAGTCACTGAACATGTATTGATCAGGCACAAATCTGCAATTTCCCCTTTTCCGGCTGTACGAACTCCCAACTCCTCCAACATCTTACCAAAAGTCGAAGTTTCAGAAAAGTTCAATTTACAACCTAAGGTTGCATATGCAGCTTTTTTACCTTGAAAAACTGACGAATCTATCATATATTATATAGGTGCCTTGTTTGTGAGCACAAAGGTAGCACATTTTAGGGAAAAATAATCCATTTCTGCGCATTATTTCTCATTCGTGCAAAATGATAGCATTTTTAACATTTCATAAACCACTAAAAATCAACCATTTATAAAAAAGTTACAAAAATGACTCAAAAAAAAACAAAAAAAATGCAACGCCGTATTGAAAAAATATATACCTTTGCAACGTTTTAATCAACAAATGATTGTTTTACAGATTT
>JAIKYE010000073.1 GCA_024683455.1 Bacteroidaceae bacterium | reverse complement strand
CCTCTCCATTCTCGTTGATATAAGAACCACCGTCATATTGCTTGTTACCAGCAGCATCAAGAATGTATTCACCGGTATTCACATCATGCAGATGAACGGGATAGACGGGCGAAATGTTACGACAGTAATTGAATGGATTAGTATTTACATTATCACCTGTACCGTAACGTGAATCATAGTTCTGATGTGTAGCGCTCAGGTTCATACCAGTTTTGAACCACTTCTTAGGCTGGATGTTAGCAGAAACACGGGCAGAGAAACGGTCAAAGCCTGATGTCTTCAGATAACCGTTTTCGTCCAAATAACCCAGAGAAACCAAGTAGTCAGACTTCTCGTTGGCACCATTGGCATTGATGTTGTATTCCTGACGGTGACCGTTACCAATAGCCTGATCATACCAGTCAAGGTCCTCACCGTACGTACCCAACATCTTCACGTCGCTTCTTAACTTACCATTCACAAAGAGGTCATCAGCAGGAGCATCCCATACATTCAGATGAATACGGTCTGTTATCAAATGAGTATCGGCATAGGCGGCAGCTTCCGCAGCTGTAGAACCGTCAGTTATCTTTCCGTTCCTCATATTCAACCACTGTGCGTTCATCCATGCGCGAGCATCCAAGCGATCGTACTCAGGAATAGCACGGCTGTAAGTACCCTGCTTAATGTCCAGACTAACGTTCATCTTACCTTGTTTACCCTTTTTGGTGGTAATAAGGATAACACCGTTAGAAGCACGGTTACCGTACAGGGCTGCAGAAGCTGCATCCTTCAAGACAGAGATAGACTCAATGTCATTAGGATTCAAGTCACTGATGTTTCCACCAAAGGGTACACCATCCATAATGTACAGAGGTGCGCTGCTACCATTAACGGTACCTACGCCACGAACTCGAATACTGGGGTCACTAGCACCAGGAACGCCATAAGTATTGTTCACCTGTACACCAGTAACCGTACCTTCCAGTACAGATGTTACAGAAGAGGTAGGACGGAGCTCAATATCCTCGCTCTTAATTGACTGGATAGAACCCGTCAGAGAAGCCTTTGTAGCTGTACCATAAGCAACGACAACAACCTCATTCATGGCCTTAGTATCGGTCTCCATAAGAACCTTCATGCCATCACGGGCAGAAAGAGTAGCGGGTTTCATACCCATAAAACTAAAATTCAGGCTTTTCTTGCCTTCGGGAAGTGTGATTGTAAACTTACCGTCAACGTCCGTCAGAACACCTACAGATGAACCGGGAACACGTACGGCAACACCAATCAGAGTCTCGCCTGACTCAGCATCAATTACTGTACCAGTAATCTGCTTCTGGGCCAGCGCCATGCTTGTAGTCATCAACATACAAGCAAGGAATGAAAGGATTTTTTTACCCATTTTGCTTTGTTTAGTGTTAATACTAGATTTGATAAATATAATAATGTTTTGCTTTCTTCTATATTTCAGTGTCATAATATCATTAGGCACTGATACAATTTTTTCCTTCGGTTAACGGTTTTTAAATTAAACCGAGTGCAAAATTACAAAAAATTTTCAAAATTTCATGTATTTATGTTAAAAGAATTTTGCTTTTATTGATATTATGGAACAAAAACCTCACAATTTCCATTCAAAAAAGACAAAATAATACCAATTTTGCATCATATTATCTTTTCGCATGGTGAAGCATCATTTAAGGTTCTTTTACACTTTTTTCTCTATACAGGCAAAGTATATAACACCTATCATTATTTACGGGTACGTTAGGAAAATATTTTTTCTTGGTTAACGAATAATTACTCCTACGTTAACACGTAAAAAGGGGGGCAACAAAGACAATGATGGCGGGATGGATGTTTTCTCGTCTTTAATTTTGTATTTTTCTCTCTTATTCGTAATTTTGCAGAACAGAACGTAACAATAAAATATAAGTTATGAAAAAGAACATGTTGAAAGTGGCTTTCGTAGCCTTGGGAATGATGCTTTGCACCCACGCAAACGCACAGTTGAGTAACATACTGAAGAATGCTGCCGGCACAGCCGTTAGCAAAGCTACAGGCAACAGCACTGCTGGTGACGTAGCAGCAGACCTATTGGGAAATCTCTTAGGTACCACAGCCGTATCTGACAAGAGTCTGGTGGGCACATGGACTTACACAGAGCCCTGCGTAGCATTTGAAAGCGAGAACATTCTGACATCGGTAGGTACCAGCGTGGTAAGCAGCAAGGTAGAGAAGAGCATGCAAAACGGCCTCACCAAAGTAGGCTTCACCAGCGGAAAGGTGGTAATGACACTGAAGGAAGATAAGACTGGCACGGTGACATACAATGGTAAATCCGCACAAATCAACTGGGCGGTAGATGGTACCAACCTAAAACTTTCCTTCCCCCTGATAGAGCAGAGCGTTGCCATGAATGCCAAAATAACCGGCGGTGAACTTCAGTTAGCTATGAAGGCAGACAAACTGCTGACACTGCTCAACGCCATCACCTCAAAGGCAAGCACCGTTGATAGTACATTAGGTACCCTGAATACACTTACCAAGAATGTAAAGGGAATGTATATGGGACTTAAGTTTACAAAGAAGTAATTTTGTAGTTGAGAGTTTAGAGTGTAGAGTGTAGAGACAGCCTCACCCCCGCCCCCTCTCCGGGGAGAGGGGAGACCCAAACGACCAAAACTGTAAACTGTAAACCAAATAAGAAAGGGGCTGAAATCAGCCCCTTTCTTATTACTCTTCTTTCATAAGATTCTCAAAGAAATTGTCTAGGTCTTCTTCAAAGCCTTCCAGCAACTGATGATCCAAGACTACCGTCTCCTCCTTGTCTATAATAACAAGGTCCTGCAAGGTCTCATGATCCTCGTCTATCAGGACAAAGGAGAAAGGCTGCAAGATGCTCATCTGCTCAACCTCAGGACGCAAATCCTGAATACACTTACGCAGGATGGATGCCGCCTGATCATAGAAGTCTTCCTCGTGACTCTTTATCCATTCTTCTACGACACAACGATCCAATTCTTCGTCGTCATCATTATAGGTGCGTATCTCACCAGTGTAGTTACTTACCAGCAGGTGTATGTCGGTCATCAAAGGATCGGCCTCCTGTGGAAACTTAGCAATAACCTTGCGTAAGGTTCGCTCAATCTGCTGAATGGTTTGCTGTGAAGCTTTCATGTAATATAATAATGTATTAGAGGTTTTTTCCGTGACAATTCTTGAACTTCAGACCTGAGCCACAAGGACAGGGATCATTACGTCCTGGCAATTTCTCAGCACGCATAGGCTGAACGGGCTGACGATCGCGCGTATCACGAGCTGCTGCCTGCTGCTGACCGGCATCAGTAAGCTCACCACGTGACTCCTGAGTACGAACACGCTCCTGACGAGGCATCTCCTGCTGTACAGAAGGATCAGAAATCTGTAGCTCCGGCACCATAGCACGCATAAGAACAGATACTGTGCGGTCGTTGATACGATTAACCATGTCATCAAAGAGTTTCACGCTCTCCAACTTGAAGATCAACAGGGGATCCTTCTGCTCATAGCTGGCATTGTGAACGCTGTGTTTCAGTTCGTCCAAAAGGCGTAAGTTCTCCTTCCAGGCATCATCGATAGTATGCAGAATAAGTGCCTTGTGGAAAGATGTTACCACGCTGCGTGCCTGCGTATCATATGCTTCCTTGAGGTTAGAGGGGATGTTATACTGGCGATTTCCTGCTACAACGGGGAACATCATATTCTCGTACATTTGCCCCTGAGGACCTTCGTAAACAAACTTCACAGCCTTGTAAGCGTTGTTTGCCATGATGTCTGTTTTCTGGCTAAAGCGCTTCAATACATTCTGATATACCTCTTCCTCCAGTTCGGGAATGCTTCCATCCTCGAATTTCTCCTGTGTGAGGGGGAACTCCATGGCCATAATCTCAAGGAAGCACTGCTGGCAACCCTGATAATCATTATTCTCCATGATATTGCATACGCGGTCCCAAATCATATCGCTGATATCCATACCGAGGCGTTCTCCCATCAGGGCATGACGACGCTTCTCATAGATAACGGTACGCTGCTTGTTCATCACATCATCATACTCCAACAGACGCTTACGAACACCGAAGTGGTTCTCCTCTACCTTCTTCTGAGCATTCTCGATGCTACGAGTAATCATGCTGTGCTCTATCATCTCGCCTTCCTTGAAGCCCAAGCGGTCCATCACACGGGCTATACGCTCGCTGGCGAAAAGACGCATCAGCTTATCCTCGATAGAAACAAAGAAGACACTGCTACCAGGGTCACCCTGACGACCGGAACGACCACGTAACTGACGGTCAACACGGCGGCTTTCGTGACGCTCTGTACCAATGATGGCCAAACCGCCGGCAGCCTTCACCTCGGGAGTAAGCTTGATATCCGTACCACGACCTGCCATATTGGTAGCAATGGTTACGGTACCCAACATACGCTCGACAGACTGTCCGTCCTCCATAACGGTTGTGAGAGTGCTGGTACCAGCCTTAGCTACAATATCAGCTTCCTTTTGGTGAAGTTTGGCATTCAAGACCTGATGAGGTATCTTACGCATCTGAAGCATCTTGCTCAGCATCTCAGAAATCTCCACGCTGGTAGTACCTACCAAGACAGGACGACCTGCATTACGCATATTCTCTACTTCCTGAATTACAGCCTTGTACTTCTCGCGCTGTGTACGATAAACACGGTCATTCATATCAATACGTATCACCTCGCGGTTGGTGGGAACCTCCACAACGTCCAGCTTATAGATGTCCCAGAACTCACCAGCCTCGGTGATAGCTGTACCGGTCATACCAGACAACTTGTGATACATACGGAAGTAGTTCTGCAAGGTGATAGTAGCATAAGTCTGTGTGGCAGCCTGTACTTTTACGTGCTCCTTAGCCTCGACAGCCTGATGCAAGCCATCACTCCAACGACGGCCTTCCATGATACGGCCTGTCTGCTCATCTACAATCTTTATCTCACCATCCTGAATTACATACTCGTCATTCAGGTTGAACATGGTGTAAGCTTTCAGCAACTGCTGAATAGTATGTACACGTTCGCTCTTGGCAGCATAGTCATTAAAGACTTTATCCTTAGCCTCCACCTTCTCTTCGGCACTCATATTGGTAGAGTCAATCTTGTGCATCTCAGAGCCAATATCTGGAAGCACGAAGAGGTCGGCATCATTGACCTGAGAAGCCAGCCACTCGTTACCCTTATCGGTAAGGTCAACGCTGTTCTGTTTTTCATCAACAACAAAGTACAGAGGATCTGTAGCCTCGTGCATACGACGGTTGTTGTTCTCCATGTAAATCTCCTCGGTGCTGAGCATACCAGCCTTGATACCTGGCTCAGAGAGGAACTTGATAAGGGGTTTGTTCTTGGGAAGAGCCTTGTGAGAGCGGAAGAGGGAGAGGAATCCCTCGGCGGTCTTCTGCTTGTCGCCTTGCTCAGAACCTTCTGTAATAAGCTTCTTGGCATCAGCCAAATACTGGGTAGCCAACTGACGCTGTACATTTACCAAACGCTCTACCAGAGGCTGATACTCCTCGAACTGCTGATCGTCTCCCTTGGGAACAGGTCCACTAATAATAAGAGGTGTACGCGCATCATCAATGAGGACAGAATCGACCTCATCCACAATAGCATAGTTGTGCATACGCTGTACCAGGTCTTTGGGATCCTGAGCCATATTATCACGCAGATAGTCGAAACCAAACTCGTTGTTGGTACCAAAGGTAATATCAGCCATATAAGCCTTACGACGAGCTTCGCTATTGGGCTGGTGCTTATCGATACAATCTACGCTCAAGCCATGGAACATATAGATGGGACCCATCCACTCAGAGTCACGCTTAGCCAGATAATCATTAACGGTTACCACATGAACGCCATTACCTGTTAGAGCATTCAGGAAGACGGGGAGTGTAGCCGTGAGGGTCTTACCTTCACCGGTGAACATCTCAGCAATCTTACCCTGATGCAGAACGGTACCTCCGAAGAGCTGAACATCAAAGTGTACCATATCCCACAGAAGATCATTACCACCGGCAATCCAGTGATTATGGTAAATGGCCTTATCACCCTCAATCTCCACAAAGTCGTGTGTAGCAGCCAGCTCACGGTCGAAATCGTTAGCCGTCACCTCTATCACGCCATTCTCAGCATGAGCCAAACGCTCGGCAGTACTCTTGACAATGGCAAACACCTCGGCACGAGCCTCATCAAGGGCTTTCTCCAATACCTCAAGTACATCCTTCTCCAACTTATCTATCTGATGGAAGATAGGAGCACGATCCTGAATATCTGTATTGGGAATGCGATCCTTGAGTTCCTTTATCTGAGCACGCAACTCACTGGCTGAGCCCTGAATACGTTCCTTAATCTGCTGAGTACGGGCACGCAACTCATCGTTGCTGAGTGCCTGAATCTCAGGATAAATATTCAGTACGCTCTCTACAAGAGGGCGATAAGCCTTGAGGTCACGTGACTTCTTATCACCAAAAATCTTAACTAATATCTTTGCTATATCCATATTTCTATTTTAAATCATTGATCATTGAATATTGATCATTGAACATTATTATATTTTTCAATCTTTCACTTCTCCCCTCGCCCACGGGAGAGGGGTTGGGGGTGAGGCTTTGCTTAATAATTCAGCGGAGCCTGGGAACATCCGTTCGGAGCACGGATACGCAGCGCCTTGGATATCGTAGGCGCTACCCTATCTATGCTAACCGGAATGTGTACTTTTT
This sequence comes from Bacteroidaceae bacterium, assembly GCA_024683455.1. Taxonomy (GTDB): domain Bacteria; phylum Bacteroidota; class Bacteroidia; order Bacteroidales; family Bacteroidaceae; genus Physcousia. Next base: position 39,664 of record JAIKYE010000073.1, on the reverse strand, counting down.
CTGGGGCCACTCCACATCCAAAGAGGAAGAGTGGAAAGCCCATATATGACTCGCGGGCAAAAGATTGCTCAAGCGTGTCCTCGTTTCTCAGATTCCAACCTGGTGAAACCTGTATAGTAATATCCCCTGAACATTTGGGATTGTATGCATTGCGAAGCTTACTGATACCTGGTGTACCGGCTCCCAGTGCCAAACGCTGACTGGTATAGACATCCTTGACGCCACTGAGCTGAATCAGAAAATCGCTGCTACGCTCCAACACCTCTGTAAGGTTCAGGTTCTTGCTTTCAATCAGCTTCAGATTCAGGTAAAGTTCATTACCCATCACAGTCTCTACATAGTCACCAGGACCGTAAACGGCAATGAGATACATGTTAAGCAGGAGCTTAGCCTTGGTGATAGAGAAAGTACCCGTAGGAATACGGTACAGACTGAGATCCTTGGCATCCTCGCTATCGCAATAACCTGTGCTGGTTACAACAAACAGAGCCTTATCACGTCCAACCTTATTCTCTACTGCATCAATAAGCTCCTCCAACTGTCGGTCAAGACGTGCATAGGTATCCTGCACCTCCATGGCATACTTGGAATCTGACTCGTGATCCAAACCTCCTGCATAATAGGTAAGATTCAACATGTCAGGTATTCCATCGGTACCGATGCAGGTTTTATCCAAGAGCTGCTTGACAATCAAATTAACCTCGTCATTTACACAAGAACTGGCCTTGAACTGACGGAACTTTCGGTCACCAGAGAACTTGTGGCTGAAAGGCTTCTTACTTCCCTCAAAAACAAAGTAGCTGAAATTGACCACCTCATCATTGAGTGGCTTCCAAACAATATTTCCTATGCGTGAAGCAAGAGAATTATCGGTATCTAAGTCTGTAGCCCAACTGGGTAAGGCGCCATAATAAGAAGTGCCGGAAATACGACCAGTCCAATCATCAAGCCATATAGCTCCATCGGCAGCATGACCGGCCGAAAGGACTGCTGCATCACGGTTGGGAGCGATAGAAAGTACCACGCTCTTACCCTCACTGGCAACCTTCAGTTCATCTCCGATAGTAGAAACTGCAAGATACTGGGGTGAGGACTTATCTAACGTAAAAAGTCCAGTGAAATTATTATCATCAACGCAGAATACGGGCTGCAGTGTCTGCCGGTCTAACCATCGCTGGCCTACGATACCATTCTCATAAGGACTGGTTCCCGTAACAAAACAGGCTACAGACGACGCAGCATCAGGTCCATCAAAAGGATACTCAGCCTGCGTGTACATACGACCTTTCTCCATCAGACGGGCAAAACCTCCCTGCCCATAAAGAGGCGAGAAGGCCTCCAGATAATCAGAGCGGAGCTGGTCGATGATGACATTCACCACCAAACTGGGCACCTCAGACGTTGTCTGCGCCTCGGCTCCCATGATGGCAAGCAATGCCACGAGCGACGATATAAACCTATTTCCTTTTGGCGTCATTTTGTATTGTTCTTACGGTAGTATAAGTAATAACTTATAGGCCTTGTGAGCAAAGTTAGCGCCAAAGGTACAATTATTTTTCCAAATTCCTGTGGCATCCAAGGAGAAAATACCACAAAAATAGATAAAATTACAAAAAACACCGCATGCCATAAGGTCTTTTTATGCTTGTATGCTGCTTTTATCACACTCGGAAGTGCAATCAACACAATCGGATTAAGCACCCAAATCTGCCAGTTACTGTCCACAGCAGGATGTTCTGAAAAGAGGAACATAAAGAGGAGCACCAGCCCTCCTGCACCCTGTCCCAAAAGCAAGACCACATCCCACAGCCAACACTGTCTATTAAGCCAACGCTCCAGCAATACAATCAATACAGAAAAGGCCAACAAGACAAGCATCGCTTGCGTAGGTAACAGCGGAAATTCCGGTCCAATTTTCAGCTCTCTCTTCTGTAAAAGAATTTCTCTACCGATAACCAAGGGACGCTTGTCGTTATTTTCCGCATAAATAAAAGCATTATCTGCATACCTGAGCATATACTCAGGAGCAAACATGGCAGCTCGGGCACTCAGCGAAGTATCAACAGCCGATCCCAGCAGAATATCGTTTCCTTCCTGTGCCCAAGGGTGTTCCCTCGTGTACTGGTGCAGCATTTGTCGATGGGTATATAACGGAATACTGTCAGGATAAACAACACGTCCTTCGACACATCGCTCTATAGCATCCCTAACCTTAGTAGTACAATTATTGTAAAGGAAATTATATCTGTACTGCCGATTCTCCGGTTGGCACTCTACCTGCATATTGACCCACAAACGGTTCGCTTCCTGAGGTGTCAGATTCAGCACCTGTTCCGTAATAGAAGACCCACGCTCCTCATATTCACGAGTAAAATACGTCCAAGGAACAGGAACCACCATATAATCACACTTTCCACGAACAAAGCGCCATATGAAATGAGGTTGTTTGAACGAAAAGACGCCATAATTGAAGACGAGATCCTGGTCAGCTGTAAAATTCTGAAGACGAAGCGCCGTATGGCCATACAAAGCATAAACCTCCTGCCCTGGAGAACACGTTATCAGGCTGGCCCGAATACTATCCAACTGCTGTGCATACCCCCATAACACAAGAGGCAAAAATGCCAAAAACAAAAAAATCCGTCTTAAAATCATGGCACAAAAGTAAGTCTTTTTTACAAAAGGAGGTGCCTTTTAACCATATTTTTGCTAAGGAATGTAAAACTTTCAGTTTTGTAGCTTCTTATCTCAAATAAATATTGTACCTTTGAGCCCGTGAAATTGATAATAGACATAGGCAACACCGTTGCCAAATTAGTAGCCTTTGACGGAGAAGATCCCGTAGAGGAGATAAAAACGAGTAACGAAACACTGGCTGCACTGCCAGCGTTTGCAAGCAAATACCACTTTGAATGTGGCATTATAGGATCTGTTATAGGTATCCCCGACGCAGTAGAAGAAATGCTAACCAGCATGCCTTTTCCCATACTGCGCTTTACACCTGACACACCCATTCCTATCTGCAATATGTACAAAACGCCCCACACCTTAGGCTCCGACCGTCTGGCAGCCGCGGTAGGTGCCAGCATTCTGAAGCCGGAAAAAGATATCCTGATTATAGATGCCGGAACCTGCATAACATACGATGTGATAGATGCCAAAAAGAATTACTGGGGCGGTAACATAGCTCCCGGCATGCAGATGAGACTTCATGCCCTACACGAATATACGGTACGTCTGCCACTTGTACAGGCTGAAGGTGAAGTACCAGGCCTTGGCTACAATACAGAAACAGCCATCCGATCTGGTGTGCTGCGTGGTATGAAATACGAGATAGAGGGCTACATCAAATCCATGCGGGCCAAATACCCCAATCTGTTAGTTTTCCTGACAGGTGGAGACAAGATTAACTTTGACACAAACATCAAGAACAGCATCTTTGCGGACAAATTTATTGTTCCAAGAGGACTCAATAAGATATTAGACTACAATTATGATCAGATTCAGTAAAATAGGAGTTTTTATACTGGCTTGCACAATGTGCACAAACATACTGGCACAAAGCAACGGAAGCAGTTCTTCATATTCCAGATTTGGATTGGGAACGCTGGAGAATCAGGCACAGGGCTTTAACAAAAGTATGGGCGGCGTAGGTTTAGGTTTCCGGGCTGGTAACCGCATTAATACTCTCAACCCTGCATCATACTCGGCGATTGACTCCATTACCATTTTACTGGATGCAGGCATGTCTGCCGCCTATGGTAATATGAAGCAAAACGGCAAGAGTGTTAACGTCTATCAGTGCAAACTGGATTATGTAGATGTTGGGCTGAGATTATACAAGAACTTAGGCCTTTCTGTGGGTTTTATGCCTTATACCTCTATAGGATATAATTTTACCAACACGAGCAAGGTTGCCAAAGACCCCAACACACAACAAACCATCACCAGCATCACCAACTACAGTGGAGAAGGTGGTTTACACCAAGCCTATCTGGGTTTAGGATACAAAGTCTTCAAACAACTGTCAGTAGGTGCTAACGCAAGCATTATCTGGGGTGATTACCTACACACGGTATTGCAAACCTATTATTCTGGCAATTCGACATCAACGACATACAACGGACTGAATTCTCTGCAAAATGCAGAAATATTAACATGGAAGCTGGACTTTGGTGCTCAACACCCAATCAAACTTACCACAAATGATGTGCTAATTATGGGTGCCACGACAAGCATTGGCCATAAAGTAAAGAGCGATGCCACCATGACCAGATATGCAGACGAACAAGAAAACAGTGTTCCCATAGATACGGTTAAGAATGCCTTTGACCTTCCCTATACCTATGGTGTAGGTGCTATATGGAAACACAAGGATAAACTGCTGGTAGGACTGGACTACAAACAGGAGCTGTGGGGTTCATGCCGTTCACCACAGTTAGTTACCGTAGGTGGTGAACCTAAGTATATCTCTCAGACCGGAGGTTACCAGAACAGGTTTCATGTTGCAATTGGAGCTCAATACACACCTAAGGCAGACGGTGAGCGTTACTGGAAACGCATTCAGTATCGCGTTGGTGCCAACTACTCTTCTTCCTACCTGAAGATTAACGGCCAGAACGGACCCAAGGAATACTCAGTAACAGCAGGATTGGGACTGCCGCTTCCATTCACCGCCAAAGCTCCCCTTAACGGCTCTGTCTTGAACATTGGTCTTGAATGGATCAGACGAGCACCAAGCGTTTCAAACCAAATCACAGAGAACTATTTTATGCTGAATCTGGGTATCACCTTCAAGGAATCTTGGTTCTTTAAATACAAGATTCAGTAATTTAGTACACACAGATATTGAATTTACGTAGAATCATAATTCTCTGCAGCCTGATAGCTGCTGTCGGCATCACCTTTTCATGCAGTTCCAGAGTGGAACATGTGGCAGAAGCCCTGAAGGATTCCGACTCTCTCCTTTTTATGCATGTCAGAGGCGTAAACACCTTTATCTCCGACTCTGGTGTTATGCGTTACCACATGGTAGCAGAGGAGTGGGACATCTACAACGGAACAGACGGTAATGCACCCACTTGGAACTTCTACAAGGGATTGCTGATGGAACGTTACGACGAGAAATTCCATATCGACCTGTACGTACAGTCTGACACAGCCTATCTGCACGAACAACGCCTATGGGAACTGAGAGGACGCGTAGTTGTAAGAAATATCAAAGGTGACATATTCCGAACCGAAGAGCTCTTCTGGGATTTAAACAAACATGAAATGTGGAGCTACAAGTACATACGTATTGTAACACCCGAACGGGAACTGGAAGGAACTGAGTTCCATAGCAACGAGCAGATGACAAAATACTATGTAAACAATTCTGTCGGAATATTCCCAATTGAAGAGAAAGAAGACGAGGACAGCATCACCTCCAATCCCTCTCCCGTAAGCGAGGGAAGCGAAAACGAGAAGCAAGACAAAAACGAAGACAGGAATAAACCTCATGCTAAACAGATGAGATTCCTGCCTGCGCCCGACAAAAGATAAATTCTGAATTAATTTGCCGAAAAGTAATATACAAGAAAACAATGTACACCGAGAGTACCCTCATCATAGAAACCCTGATAGCACTGTTCTTCTCCGCCTTTTTCTCCGGAATGGAAATAGCCTTTGTTTCCAGTAGCAAGCTACGCTTTGAGATGGATCGTGAGAAACGAGGCTTCACCTCAAAACTCATAGACACATTCTACCGACACCCCAACAGCTTTATTTCCACGCTGCTGGTAGGAAACAATATCGCATTGGTCATCTATGGAATTCTGATGGCAAGACTCATCAATGCATTTATACTTGTCCCGTTAGGTATCCATCGGGAAATTGGAGACTGCCCCAACGAAGTGATATGTCTTCTTGTTCAAACCATTCTGAGTACATTGATAGTGTTGGTAACCGGTGAATTCCTACCCAAAACGCTCTTTAAGTTAAAGCCAAACAGGATGATGAATGTCTTTGCCGTTCCTGCATACATCTTCTATATCATCCTCTGGCCTATCAGCAAATTCACGTCCAGCATCAGCAAACTGCTCCTTAGAATCGTAGGCCAAAAAGTAAAAAAAACTGAAGAAGAGAAAACTTTCACCAAAGTTGATCTGGACTATCTGATTCAAAGCAATATAGAAAACATTGAGGATGAGAAAGAGATTGAGGAGGAAATAAAAATCTTCCAGAACGCATTGAGTTTCAGCAATGTAAAAGTCCGAGACTGTATAGTACCACGTACCGAGATAGATGCCGTCGACGAAGACACAGAGCTACGCATACTAAGAGGGCATTTCATAGAAAGCGGGCACTCGAAAATTATCGTCTATAAAGGCGATATTGACAACATCACAGGTTACATTCACACAGCCGAGATGTTCAGGCTGAAGGAGAATGATGATTGGAGAAAAAGCATCAAGGAAATCCCTATTGTACCCGAAACCATGAATGCCCAGAAACTCCTGAGTATATTTACCGCTCAGAAAAAATCAATAGCCGTAATCGTGGATGAGTTTGGAGGTACCAGCGGTATTGTCACCTTAGAAGATTTAGTGGAAGAGATCTTTGGCGAGATAGAAGATGAGCATGACAGTAACAATTACGTAGCCCGCGACTTAGGTAACAATGAGTATCTGCTCTCAGCTCGCATAGAGATAGCAAAAGCAAATGAATTATTGAACCTTGACTTGCCGGAAAGCGATGAATATCTGACCGTTGGAGGTCTCATACTACATGAGTACCAAAGCTTCCCCAAACTAAACGAAGTAGTGAAATTCGGTCAATACGAGTTTAAAATTTTACAGAATACGACCACAAAGATTGAGCTCGTAAAACTGAAAGTTCTAAATTAGCATCACTTTTTCCCTATTAAATAAGAGAGGTATAGATTTTTTTTCATACCTTTGTACGCTAATTGTGAAAAAACAATAATAAAATAAATAAATAAACAAATGGCAACATTACAAAAAATCCGCAACAGGGGCAAACTGCTTATTGGTATTGTAGGCCTTGCCCTGTTCGCCTTCATTGCCGAGGAATTTGTTCGTTCTCTCTCATACACTCAGTCAGAGAGACATCAGAGAATCGGTAAGGTCTATGGTGAGAATGTCAACGTGCAGGACTTCAATGCACTTGTTGACGAGTACACTGATGTTATTAAGTTTACAAACGGACTGAGTTCTCTGACTGATGACCAGCTTTCTTCTATCCGTGATCAGGTTTGGCAGAACTATGTCAACGAGCAGATCATTGAGCACGAGTGTTCAAAACTTGGTCTGACTGTTACAGATGCAGAATTGCAGAGTATCATCAGTGCTGGTAAGAACCCAATGCTGGCACAGACTCCTTTCCGTAACCAACAGGGTGCTTTTGACTTCAACCAGCTCAAGCAGTTCCTTAGCCAGAAGGACGAGGTAATGAACAACGCTGAGATGAGTGCAGAAGTTAAGGAGCAGTACATGCAGATGTACAACTATTGGAAATTTATCGAGAAGAATATCCGTCAGCAGGCACTGGCACAGAAGTATCACACACTGTTGGCAGGTACCGTAATCAGCAACCCCATTGCCGCTAAAGCAAACTTTGAGGCTCGTACCAACGAGAGCGAAATTCTTTTGGCAGCTCTCCCCTTCACCAGCGTTAAGGATGCTGATGTTACCGTTGAGGATGCTGACTTGAAGGCTAAGTATAATGAGTTGAAAGAGCTTTTCCGTACTACTCAGGAGACTCGCGACTTCAAGTACATTGACATAGCTGTTGAAGCCAGCAAAGCTGATAAGGATGCTCTGCAGAAGGAAATGGAAGGATATGCTCAAGCTCTCAGCGAGGGAGCTGATCCTGCAAAGACTGTACGTGAAGCAGCAAGTCAGGTAGCCTATAGCGCACTCCCCATCAGCAGCAAGACACTTCCCCACGATGTTGCAGAACTCCTGGATTCACTGACTCCTGGTTCTCAGGTTGGTCCTTTTGTTCATGAGCACGACAACACTATCAACATTGTTCGCCTGATTGACAAGGTTAGTCGTCCCGACTCTGTTGAAGTACGTCAGATTGCAGCTGTTGGTAAGGATATGGAATCTATGGAGAAGACCGCAGATTCTATAATGAATGCCTTGGCTGCAGGTGAGAACTTTGATTCTATCGCCAAGAAATACAACCAGCCTGCAGAGAAGACTTGGATTACAAGTGCTCAGTATGAGGGTCAGACCTTGGACGAGAATAATCGTAAGTTTATCAACACCCTTTCAACCGCTGCTGTAGGTTCAAATAACAAGATTGTTTTGGACGGACAGGGTATTATCATTGCACAGATAACAGACAAGCGCAACATGATTAACAAGTATGACGTTGCTGTTATCAAGCGTGCAATCGACTTCAGTAAGGATACATATGGTAAGGCATACAACGACTTCAGTAGTTTCTTAGCTGGCAATCCTAAGGCTGAGGATATTGAAGCCAATGCATCAAAAGCTGGATATGCAGTTCAGACCCGCACAATGTCAAGCACAGAGCATACTGTTGCTGGTGTTCACAGCACCCGCGAGACACTGCGTTGGATTTTTGACGACAAGACAAAGATTGGTGATGTTTCTCCTCTCTATGAGTGCGGTGACAATGATCATCTGTTGGTTGTTATGCTTACAGGCATTCACGAGAAGGGCTACATGAACTGGGATGACGAGCAGGTTAAAGCATACCTGACCAGCGAGGTTCAGAAGGATAAGAAGGCAGCTAAGTTACAGGAGAAGATGAAGGCAGCCAAGAGCATTGCCGACGTAGCTAAGATGGAAGGTGCTGTTACAGATACTGTTAAGCATGTAAACTTTGCTAACAATGCCTTTATTGCTAAGGTTGGTAACAGCGAGCCTGCGTTGAGCGGTTCTGTAAGTACTGCTAAGAAGGGTGACTTTAAGGCTGGCATCAAGGGTAACGGTGCTGTTTATGCTTACCAAGTACTTAACCAGAATAAAGTTGACAGCAAGTTTGATGCTAAGCAGGAGAAGCAGCAGGCTGCTCAGATGAGCATGCGCGCGCTGAGTTCCTTCAACAACGAACTTTATCTGAAGGCTGACGTTCAGGACAAGCGTTACCTCTTCTATTAATCAGAAAGGTTAGAACATAACATAAAAAGAGGGTGCTTCATTTTGAAGCACCCTCTTTTTGTAAATCTCACAAATAAATACGAAAAAGTATAAAGGCTAAATGCAAAGAGTATGAAGCCAGAATTCTCCTCGTATTCAGCCTTCAACGTCACAGATAGTACATTCAAAAAAAGAGGGAAGCATGAGCTCCCCTCTCCTTATTTATCTCTTCTCTGAGAATTAGTTATTCTCAGGACGGAGTTTACGAACTACTTCTGCAGTACGCCACATCTCGCTGTCATGAAGTGCAGCAAGTTCTTTCTCCAAACCTACACGATAGTCAGGCTTAGAATTAGCATCGATAGAAATCTGTGCCTCGTTACCACACTTAACAGATGCATAAAGCTTCTCAACTACAGGCTTGATAGCATCATGGAAGGGGCCCATCCAATCGAGGGCACCACGCTGAGCTGTGGTAGAGCAGTTTGCATACATCCAGTCCATACCCTTCTGAGCAAACAGAGGCATCAAAGACTGTGTCAACTCCTCAACGGTCTCATTGAATGCTTCTGAAGGAGTGTGACCATTCTCACGCAACACCTCGTACTGAGCCAACAGCAAACCCTGAATAGCACCCATCAAAGAACCACGCTCACCAGTAAGGTCAGAAGTAGCCTCACGCTGGAAAGTTGTCTCAAACAGATAACCAGAGCCAATACCGATACCCAAAGCCAGCGTACGCTCCAAAGCCTTGCCTGTAGCATCCTGATATACAGCATATGAGCTATTCAAGCCACGCCCCTCCAAGAACATGGTACGCAATGAAGTACCAGAACCCTTAGGAGCAACCATGATAACATCAATATCCTTCTGAGGAACACAACCGGTACGGTCGTTCCATGTGATAGCAAAACCATGAGAGAAATACAAGGCATTACCTGGCTGCAGGCAGCTCTTGAGTGTAGGCCATACAGACATTACTGCTGCATCTGAAAGCAGACACATAACAATAGTACCCTTGGTAGCAGCCTCCTCAATAGAGAACAAAGTCTCACCAGGAACCCAACCATCAGCGATAGCCTTCTCATAAGTCTTACCCTGACGCTGACCAACAATCACGTTAAAGCCATTGTCGCGCAAGTTACAAGCCTGACCAGGACCCTGTACACCATAACCGATAACTGCAATAGTCTCGTCCTTCAAAATCTCACGAGCCTTCTCCAAAGGAAACTCTTCGCGGGTCATTACTTCTTCAATAACACCGCCAAAATTCATTTTTGCCATTGTTTGTTATTTTTATGTGGATTATACTTATATTACTACCTTACTTTGTTGGTTGCAAAGTTACAAAATAATATTGAAATACGCACTATCGGAAACAAATTTTTGCCTGACAGACCACTTCGCTATCATTCTTCTTCACCTCAACATCTGTTTCGTTTTCATCAACAGGCTGAATATAAAAACTCAATTTATCACCCATATATGATTCTGCCTTGTAAGCAATCTCGAACCTATGGATACTCTGACGTTCATATCTCTCACGTGGAAAGAGATCCAAAATATGCTCTATGTACTTAATGCTGTTGATATGACCATTTATATCTACATCGCTGTAATACGTATCTATGGTACGGACAAGCTGGGCATCCTTGAAGCGGAATCTGCCATGTCCGGCTATGGGACAGACATTCTCATCTGGTTCCACCACATAGTTCATGATGTCACCTTCGTATAGATTCAATAAGTCGCAGGGCTTACGTGTCTCCACGTCTATCATCGCCCATACGCTACGAGCATAGCCGTAAGGCGTACCATCGGGTCTGAGAATAGCAAAGTTACGATTGGTAAACAGCTTCATCACACTCTCCACCCAAGTTTTAACTTCTGCATGTTCATACTGACGGGGCAGTTCCTCCATCTCGATGCTCAGGCGACTCAGCACCCAAGTATAATGGTTCTCATTGAGCGCTCCAATGCCCCACCCTCTCTTCTGACTATGGTTACCAGCTGCATTCAGAAGGTGGTTACCCAAGATGCCCATAAAGATACGTCCAGTAAAATCTACATGGAAGGGCTCTACATAAATGGGATAGGAATCAATTTTCTCCAGTACGTTCATCTTCTACGCGTTTTCCCTTTCTTCTTCACGCTTAGCAATATACTGATCCAGACGCTCTACACACGACTTGGTGATAGCGATACGACCGGAACGAACAAACTGAAGAACACAACCCAAATCGTCGAGACACTTGAAATGTTCCAATACATCGCTTGTTACACCCGTCTTCTCTACCGTTGTATAGGTTGGATTCACCTCTACGATACGAGCATCAAATCTACGCACGATACGGGAAATCTCTGGATTTGCCAACACGATAGGAGTAGAGAGTTTCAGCAAGGATGTCTCCAGAATGAAAATTTCATCCTCCAGGAAGCAGTTGGCTTGCAAGACATCTATCTTTTTCTCTATCTGCTTGCAAAGCATCTCGGCCATCTCCTGCTTACAAAAACAAGTGATAGTATATTTATGCACGCCTGGAGTGCTGGATGAACAAACGTTCAACGACTCAATATTCACCTGACGGCGAGTAAAAACTGCTGTAATCTGATTCAAGACACCAGCATAATTTTCTGAATATATAATCAATGTATAAAGGGTTAGGCCTTTATGGTTAAGCAAAGACCCCTCCTTGCCAGCTGTTGACCGACGTGCTACAGCGTTGCGACTGAATGTTTCATATTGTCCGTCGCTCCTTACATCATCAGCCAAAGTAGCCTGACGCTGACGAGCCAAATTCTTCTCGTATGAATCGCGGTCAACAGAGGCCGCAGCTCTGACAGCGGCATCAAAAGACTCCGTTACATTCGTCTCATCACACTTCCCGCAAGAGTTACAATCGCCACACTCTGCTGCACCATATTTCTTTTTCTCTTCCATGTCTTCTTACTTAACTTCCAACAACATTTCATCTACATTACCTCCCGGAGGTGTCATAGGCAACACGTTGTCTTCCTCCTTTACTGCACACTGCAGAATATACGGTCCATCTGTATTCAGCATCTCATGGATGGCTGCATCCAAATCTTTTCTATCAACAACAGTCTTACAGGGAATGCCATAACCCGCTGCAATCTTCTCATAATCGGGATTGAGCATGGGGGTAAATGAATAACGTTTGTTAAAGAACATATACTGCCACTGGCGAACATTACCCAGATAGTTATTGTTCAGCAGAATCATCTTAACGGGGCAACGCTGCTCCATAATGGTTCCCAGCTCCTGAATAGTCATCTGGAATCCGCCATCGCCACAGAACATACAAACCGTTCTATCGGGAGCGCCAAAGGTAGCACCTATGGCAGCAGGAATACCGAAGCCCATAGTTCCGCAACCACCGCTTGTAACCACAGAACGGGGCTTCGTAAACTTAAAATAACGACAACCGAACATCTGGTTCTGTCCCACATCCGTTACCATGATAGCTTCACTATTGGCGGCATCACTTACCTTACGGACAACTTCCCCCATCAGCAGGGGACCTTCCGTTGGATGCAAGGCAGGCTCTATTACCTTATTATATTCTTTCTCGTCGTAAGGTTTGAAACCATCTATCCAAGACTTATGCGTAGCCTTATCTACCAACTTAGCGATAGCTGCCAAAGTCTGCTTGCAATCGCCCAAGACTGGCAAATCAACCTTAACATTCTTATTCAACTCACTGGGATCAATCTCCAGATGGATAATCTTAGCCTGCTTGGCATAGGTCTTCAGATTACCTGTCACACGATCGTCAAAACGCATACCTACGGCTATCAGCAAGTCGCACTGGTTGGTCATTACATTCGGAGCCAGATTACCATGCATACCCAAGCGTCCCATATTCAGAGGATGATCCGATGGGGCAGCCGAAAGACCTAAGAAAGTTGTTCCGAAAGGAATTTGTGCTTTCTCACAGAGTTTCAACAACTCCTTGTTGGCACCAGCCAACTCAACACCCTGACCTACTAACATGAAAGGCTTCACACTCTCGTTTATCATCTTAGCGGCCTTTTCTATTGCTCCTTCGGAAGGCTGAGGGTTAGGATTGTAGCTACGGATAAAACTAATGGTCTGAGGCTGGTAATCTATCATCGCGGTCTGCGCATTCTTGGTAAAGTCAAGCACAACAGGACCAGGTCTGCCACTGCTGGCAATATAGAAGGCACGAGCCACAGCCCAGGCAATATCTTCCGCACGACGAATCTGATAGTTCCATTTGGTAATAGGCTGTGTTACGCCTACTACGTCAACCTCCTGAAAGGCATCTGTTCCCAGCATGGCGGCACCAACCTGCCCACAGATAACCACCAAAGGAGTGGAGTCCATTAGGGCGTCAGCTACACCTGTAATGGTATTCATAGCACCAGGGCCACTGGTAACTATGGCACACCCCACCTTGCCACTCACACGGGCATAGCCCTGTGCAGCATGTACAGCTGCCTGCTCGTGACGAACCAGGATGTGATGCATATTATCTTTATGATCATAGAGTGCATCGTATGTAGGCATGATGGCACCACCAGGGTAACCAAAGAGTACATCTACCCCCTGATTCTCCAAGCTCCTCATCATAGCCTCTGCACCAGATATGAGGCCCCCCTTCTGATCTGCTTGAAGGGAGGATTTATCAATTTTCTTATTCATCTTTTTATTCAATTATTCTAACACCACCCTTATCAGCACTCGCTACCGATTGTGCATAAGCCCTCAAGGCTTTTGATACAATTCTCTTACGCTTCAATGGTTGTTGTGGACGAGCGGACAACTCTTCATCAGTAAGTTTCACATTTATAGAACGAGAGGGAATGTCTATCACAATGATATCACCATCCTTTATTTTTCCGATATTACCACCACTGGCAGCCTCTGGAGAAATATGTCCGATACTCAGACCACTTGTTCCACCAGAGAAACGTCCGTCTGTGATAAGAGCACATTCCTTACCCATGTGCATACTCTTAATATAAGAAGTAGGATAAAGCATCTCTTGCATACCAGGACCTCCCTTAGGTCCTTCGTGCGTGATAACCACACAATCTCCCTTCTTTACCTTTCCACCCAAAATTCCTTCACAGGCATCCTCCTGAGAGTCAAAAACAACGGCAGGGCCCTCAAAGTGCCAAAGTTCAGGAGCCACACCTGCTGTTTTTACCACACAACCATCCTGCGCAATATTTCCAAACAGAACAGCCATACCGCCATCCTTGGTGTAAGCGTGTTCTATGTCGCGAATACATCCGTTAACACGGTCGGTATCCAGACTTTCCCAGCGTGTATCCTGAGAGCCCATCTTGGTAGAGAATTTTCCACCGGGAGCACTATGATAGATACGATCGGCCTCTGGATCAATGGTATCACCTGTGATTGAATATTTCTTGATATCTTCTGCTAATGTTGCACCGTTCACACGCTTGCAGGTAAGATCAAGCAAATTGCCCTTTGCCAACTCGCCTAAAATACCTAAGATACCACCAGCACGGTTCTCCTCCTGAATGCTGTACTTCTGCCAGTTGGGAGCCAACTTACAGAGGAAAGGTACCTTACGAGAGAGTGCATCTATGTCGCTCATCTTAAAATCTACACTACCTTCTTGAGCAACAGCCAATAAATGAAGTACAGTGTTAGTAGATGCGCCCATAGCAATATCCAAAGTCATGGCATTCAGGAAAGCCTGACGGGTAGCAATAGAACGAGGTAAAACACTCTCATCACCATCCTCATAATATGCAAGGGCATTCTTTACAATTAATTTGGCAGCATCACGGAACAACTGGACACGGTTTACATGCGTAGCCAAGATACTTCCATTCCCAGGCAGAGAAAAGCCCAAAGCCTCTGTCAGCGAGTTCATAGAGTTGGCAGTAAACATACCAGAGCAAGCACCACAACCAGGGCAGGCACTATGTTCAACAACCTCTAACTCCTCATCGTTTACAGTAGGGTCTCCGCCTTTTATCATTGCGGTAATCAGGTCGGCATTCTCGCCATTAATCTTATGGGATTCCATAGGCCCCCCGCTCACAAAGACAGTTGGGATATTCAGTCGCATAGCAGCCATTAGCATACCAGGCGTTACTTTGTCACAATTACTGATGCACACCATGGCATCTGCCTTGTGTGCATTTATCATGTATTCAACAGAGTCGGCAATAATGTCACGAGATGGCAATGAGTACAACATACCATCATGTCCCATGGCTATTCCATCGTCCACAGCAATGGTATTGAACTCCGCAGCATAGCATCCCAAAGCCTCAATCTCTGCTTTCACAATCTGTCCTATCTCATGCAAATGTGTATGTCCTGGTACAAATTGTGTAAATGAGTTTACTATCGCAATGATGGGTTTACCAAACTGCTCACGCTTCATTCCGTTTGCTACCCATAGGGCGCGGGCTCCTGCCATACGACGACCTTCTGTACAAACGGCACTCCTCAGTTGATGTTTCATTTCTTTATTCTCCTTACCTTATTATAGTGAAGGCGCAAAATTAATCATTATCTTGCTCATCTGCAACGTTTTTCAAGATAATTATCCTCTTTTGGTGACAAATTGATTTTTTATTCGTACCTTTGCTCCCACAAATTATCACAAAAAGTATAAACACAATGGCAGAAAACAAATACATTACTGTAGCATATCAGTTATTCGCCCCTATGCAGGGCAACGAGCGTGAACTCATCGAAGAAGCTACCGCAGAGCGTCCCTTTCAGTTTATCTCAGCCCTTGGTATGACACTAGATGCCTTCGAAGCTCAGATTGCGCCTCTGGCCCCAGGAGCCGAATTCGACATCAAACTCAGCACCGAGGATGCTTATGGTCCTTTTGTTCCTGAGGCTGTTCAGAAAGTACCTGCCGACATCTTTAAAATAAATGGCAAGATTGACACACGCTACATCTACGAGGGTGCTGTCGTGCCCTTGCAGAATGCCGATGGTGAGCGTTTTAATGGAACCATCACAGAGATAACAGAAAAAGAAATTACTGTAGATTTGAACCACCCTCTTGCTGGCAAAGAACTGAATTTTGTTGGCAAAGTTATCGAGAGTCGCGAAGCCACCAATCAGGAGATTCAGGATGCCCTGAACGTAATGACTGGCGGAGGTTGCTCCGGTGGCTGTGGAGGCTGCTCTGGAGGTTGCTCCGGAGGTAGTTGCGGCGACTGCGGAGAAGGTGGCTGCGGAGAAGGTGGCTGCGGAGGCGGCTGCAACTAAAGTCTAAGGTCTAAAGCCTAAAGTCTATAAAAATGAACTCTTTCGGACAAATATTTCGCATAACCACCTTTGGCGAAAGCCACGGAGCTGCTGTAGGTGGTGTTATTGACGGCATGCCAGCTGGTATTACCATCGATTTGAATTTCATACAAAGCGAATTGGACCGCCGGCGCCCCGGCCAAAGTAAACTCACCACAGCCCGTAACGAGGCCGACAAGGTGGAATTACTCAGCGGTATCTTCGAGGGCAAGACTACAGGTTGCCCCATAGGATTCATAGTTCGCAACACCAATCAGCATAGTCAAGACTATGAAAATATGCGAGATGTTTTCCGTCCCAGTCATGCCGATTTCACATACACCCAGAAATACGGAATTCGCGATCATCGTGGAGGAGGACGCAGTTCTGCCCGCGAAACTATCAGTCGTGTTGTTGCAGGTGCTTTTGCCAAGTTGGCACTCAAACAATTAGGTGTCAGCATTCAGGCATACACACAACAAGTAGGCAATATCGTATTGCCCGGCACTTATAAGGATTACGACCTATCCTTGGCAGAGAATAACGATGTCCGTTGCCCAGATGCTGCCTACGCCCAACAGATGGCCGACCTTATCACGGAAGTTAAGGCCGATGGTGATACCATAGGAGGCGTTATTGCATGCGTCATCAAGGGATGTCCCATAGGATTAGGAGAACCTGCTTTCGATAAGCTTCATGCCATTTTGGGCCACGCCATGCTTAGCATCAATGCAGTAAAGGGTTTCGAGTATGGACAAGGCTTTGCTGGTGTTACAGAACGTGGCAGCCAACAAAACGATGTGATGATTCCCCTACCCGATGGAAAAATTGGTTTTGCCACCAATCATAGCGGAGGCATTCAGGGCGGTATTTCCAATGGAGAGGATATCTATTTCCGTGTCGCTTTCAAGCCCGTTGCAACTCTACTCATGGAGCAGGATACTGTCAACAAGAACGGAGAAGCCACAAAACTAACAGCACGTGGCCGACACGATGCTTGTGTCCTTCCACGCGCTGTACCTGTTGTTGAAGCTATGGCAGCCATCACTATCTTGGATGCCTATTTATTAGCTAAAGCTTGACAATCAACTTTCCTCAATCTGCTTGATAATATTATCAGCAGCATTCACAGCTTTGCTATGCCAATGGTAGCCTACGAGCCCACCTATCACAGCACCTATCAATAAGGGGAGTGCCAGCAGCCAGTGGTTCATACCCTCTGGTGCATTCTTCCACGCATATTCATACGCAGCCCACCCCATCCAAGGGATAAGTAATGCAGGAGTAACATAGTATAACCACTGTTTGTATTGCCTACGGAACTTTGCCATCACCTTAGCAACGGTAGCTAAATCTTCAGTCATCAAGTCCATGCGATCTACAGGCCTATGCACATAATAAGTTCCGTATGCACAGAAGAGCACCATAGCACAAGTAGCAAACACAAAGGCTTTACTAAACACCCCCAAATATAACGACATAGCAGGATAGATTACAATACAGATGGCGACACAAATATACAACTTATATTTTATCCAATTAATGATACCCATCCTGCCACGCATGGCTTCACGAAGCAGAGGCTCATTAACTATCTCCTGATGGTCTAGTTTTTGTTTGAGCAGCGTAATTTGATCACGCATCTCGTCAAAGTCCAATTCTTCCATATATTACTTCTGCTTTAATTTTTCCTTAATTCTAACAAGTTTCACGCCTACATTCTTCACGCTGATACCTATTACATCAGCTATCTCATCGTAGTTCATACCTTCCAACCACATCATCACCAAGGCTCGGTCTATCAGGTCCAGCCGCTGAATGCGCTCGTGCAACTGACGCACCTGCTTGGTCTCATGATCCTCATCATTATAGAGGTCAATGTTCATAGACAGTGGCACTTTGGTTCCTTGCTTGCGTTTCTTGCGGTCAGCCGAGATACATGTATTCATGGCCACACGGTAAATCCATGTGCTCAACTTGCTCTCGTGGCGGAAAGAATCAAATCCTTTCCACAGGTTTATAAGCGTTTCCTGAAAGAGATCGCTCACCTCGTCTTCATCGTTCGAGAACATGTAGCAAACCGTGTAAATGGTGCTTTTATGCTCTCTGACCATCCGAGAGAACTCTTGTTCTTTTACATCCATCTTTCACTTCCATTTTTGATCTGCGCTAGAGCTTGCTCACGATCAGCAACGCTTAACAAGTTTATCGTTGCTCTTACTCAATCGCGGCCTTCACTCTTCACCCCTTTGACGCAAACACCATCCTATTTGCTACACTTTCTCCACAAAAAAATCATTTCTTGATTTACTTCTGGTAAACGCGAACATAATCTACCTCATACCTCATCGGGAAGTCTGCCGAAGTCAGTTCCTTTACACGTGTATCGAGTGCTAAGTTCAGCAACAGATATTGCTGATAGTGGAAAGGATTAATGCCCGTCCCACGCGATTTACCATTGATAGTGCGCTTCAGGTCTATCTCGTTCAGCAATTCATCATCCAGATACAGACGAATAAAGTCCTTGTCCCAATCCATACGCCAGACATGGAATCGCTCTGCCCATGCTGGATCACGCTCTGTAAAGTGCGACAACGGAGTGTAAGAAGAATCCCACTCAGCATCCTCTTCCGTATCACCAGCCCAGCACGCGTTGGCTAATATAGTAGGCACACCCTTATGTTGATAATACTCCAATACATCTATCTCACCGTTTGCGGGCCAGGGGTGTTCCGTACCCAAGAGCCAGATGGCAGGCCAAGCCCCCATGCATACAGGGATACGAGCTCGTACCTCCAAACGGCCGTATTGAAAAGTATATTTACCTTTGGTAATCAAAGAAGCACTTGTCCACTGCACCTTTTCACGACTGTTACGCCAATTCTTATTACCCTCACGATAAGCTGGACAGGGGAAATCGGCAGGACGAGCTTCTATCACCAGCTTTCCATCACGCACAAACGCATTCTCTGGTGCATACCACTGCATTTCATAGTTACGTACAAAGCCACGTTCGTAGTCCCATTTCTTAGCATCAGGACGTCCATCAACATCAAACTCATCATTCCAGACAAGTTTCCATCCATCCTTCTCTGTCTGTGCAGAAGCACAGAAAGCATATAAGCCTGCCAACAGACACAAAGCAAAACCTTTTTTCATCATATTATCTCTCTATTATAACTTTCAATTCTCTATTTTCAACTTTCAAGCGACTCTAAACTCTCAACACTAAACTCTAAACTTTATAAGACATTACTACTTCTTCCACCACCTTGGGAAAATATTTCATCTCCAGTTGATGCTCTTTCTCCGCTATGTCATCTACCGTATCAGAAGATAAAAGAGTCACACGATACTGAGCAATAATTTCTCCGGCATCGCAGACAGGTGTTACATAATGTACCGTCATACCAGTCTCCGTCTCACCAGCAGCCTTCACTGCCTCATGAACATGACGTCCCCACATACCCTTTCCGCCATACTTAGGCAGCAAAGCTGGGTGCAAATTTAATATTTTACGTGGGAATGCCTCTACCAAATAGTCTGGGATTAATGGCAGAAAGCCCGCCAACACAATGAAACCTACACCATACTGCTGCAATAGCGGCATCATCACATCAACGTTGTGCAGCTGTTCACGTGTTATCACAGCAGTAGGTACCCCCAATCGCTCGGCACGCACCAGTACATAAGCATCAGGTTTATTACTAACCACAAGGGCGCAATGAATCTGACTCGAGTGTTCAAAATATCGTATCAGATTTTCGCAGTTGCTTCCGCTTCCCGACGCAAAAATGGCAATATTCATATGTTTTACGCTTTTGTGGGTCAAAGATACAATTAAAATGGAATACAAACAAATTTTGGAGCAGCAAAGGGAAAGAAAAGTTATAGTATATAACAAATCCAACTAAGTATTATTTTGCATATCTCCCTTTTGAGACATATCTACCACACATCAACATATAGCGGAAGGTGATCTGAGTAACCACCCGTGTAGGATGGGCCACGGAAGGTGCGCCATGGCGTTCCTTTTTCTGTAAGCAAAAAGGGAAATTTAGCTACATGTACCCGAAACTCGCTATAGGGCTGCATGGAAGGCGAAACGAGCATATGGTCTATATATCCCCAAAGCCCTTGATAACAATAGGTGCCTTGCGCACGTTTCAGCTCTTTTCGGCTCTGTGGGACAAGACTGACTAGACGCTGCTGGATGGGACGAAAGATAGAATCCTTCGGTTCTGCATTGAAATCACCCATCACCAATATGCGCTGCCCCTTCAACTTATCCAATTCCTGACAGAGCGTCTGCGTCGCCAATATACGATTTTGCGTACTAGCTTTATTTCCACCAGCCCTGCTGGGAAAATGAACCACAAAAACATGCAACAAAGAATCCGTACGTGCCTGACGTCCCCAAACATGCAGGATATCGCGCGTAGGACGCAGTCCTTGCTCGGTAGAAGGAACCCGCACAGACTCTGAACCTTGAAAATGAAAGAGCGCAGGCTGATAAAGCAATGCAACATCTATACCACGAAGGTCAGGTCCCTCATGATGTACATAAGAATATTTGGCAGCCCGGAGGGGAGACCGGAGGCACAAATCCCTCAAGACACTATCGTTCTCTACCTCACACATCCCTACCAGCATAGGCCATCCATCCTGCTCCGCAACAGCGGCTACAACACGAGAAATATTGTCAAGTTTTCTCCAATAACGCCAAGGTGTCCAATGATACGAGCCGTCAGGAAGGAAATCAAAGTCATTTTTCAAGGTATCATGTGTCGTATCAAACACATTCTCCACATTGTACCACATTACCCTCTCTGCTCGGAAAGGAAGGGAGAATGTAAAAAATGAAAGAGTGTAAAATAAGAAAGGGAAAAACAATAAGGGTGTTTTATGGATAAATCTTGCCAGAAGCTTATCACCCTTAGACATCTTGTAAATATTATTTCTCATTCTTTTACTTCTCACTCACATAGCGAACTGTTTTAGTTCGCGACGATATTCCAATGACTTTCCGCCAGTTGCCTCATTGAGTAAAGCCCAAAAACGGGAACTATGATTCATCTCCACCAAATGGGTCAGTTCGTGCTGCATGACATAGTCTTGCAAATAAGGAGGAAGAAGCATGATGTAAAGACTAAGGCTGATGGTACCTTTGCTACTGCAACTGCCCCAACGGGTATGACTTTTATGAATACTCACCCTCTGGTATCGCAGCCCCCGAGCAGCAGCAAGCTCCTGCAAGCGTGGAGGCAAAAGAAGTTTAGCCTGTTTGCGGAGTTTCTCCACCTCCTGCGGCGTGAGCTGTTGCCGATTTTTATATCGTTCTTCTGCTCGCCGCATCATAGCCTTTAAGCGAGGACGCAGTTCTTCTATAGCTCGCAGTAAATCTGCTTGTCGAGCTCCTAAGGGAACAGTACAGAACAATCCATCCGCCGTACAACGGAAAGTAAAACGTCTGGCTCTGCTGTTACTTCGCAGATTAATGCGTCCAAGTTCGGCATCCTCTATAAAAATTTCTTTTTGCATAATTGGATACAAAAGTACGCTTTTTAAGTGGAAAATGAATGAGTGAAAAAACGAAAATTTATACCAAATGTTAAAAATCTGTTAAAGAGATGGAAAAGTATGGCAACTAATGTGGTTATTCATATCTTTGTTTGGTGATAACTTAAGTTATCATCAAAAAACTAATTCTAAGGTTCATTTATGAACAAAACTATCCTTATACTATTATGCCTATTGTTGGGAGTGAGTCCCAACATGGCACAACAACGCAAAATGGCGGATGTACAACATATAGCCGATTCCGTACTAAACCGACCTACAAGATTTGGGAAAAAAGCAAAGAAAGTAAAAACCGACAGAGTTATTGCTACTTCAGAACTACAGAGCAGCAAACAAGATGCCTTCTACATCTGTACGGCCGGAGAGGATGGGTATGCTATTATCTCGGCCGATGAAAGAATGACTCCCGTATTAGGTTTCTCCCAAAACAGAGGCTTTGACCCGACAAATATTCCTGCCGGACTACAGGATTTGTTGGACGGTTACACCCGTGAATATGAAGCTTTGGCTAACGGGAAGCCTATGCGAAAAGCAACACACATAATCGAAGGCATACAGGAACAAGTAGGGCCACTGCTTATAACACAATGGGGGCAAAATGCGCCCTTCAACAACAGATGTCCCGAAGTGGACGGAGAACGATGCATAACAGGGTGCGTTGCTATCAGCACCTCTCAAACTCTGTATTATTATCAATATCCCGATTCGGCAGTAGGAACAGTGGAATACATTTCTAAAACCAACAACATTCCCATACAAGAAGATTTATCATCTTTCAAGTTCAACTGGCCTTTTATCAAAGGATCCTACAAATACGGGGCTATGGAAAAAGAATGCGATGCCGTAGCCGATTTGGTATATTGCTGCGCTGCAGCAGTGCAAATGGACTTTGGCATCAAAGAAAGTGGTGCAAACAGCACCAATCAAGTAAAGGCACTGGTAGAGAACTTTGGCTACGACCCTGACATAGCTTGTATACGTAAGGATTACATGAATACCAACGAGTGGCAGACGCTGATGCTGAACGAGCTGAACAACAAGCGCCCAATTATCTATGCTGCGGCATCACCACAGGTAGGCGGACATTCCTTTATCATCGACGGTTACAAAGGGGACGAAAATGGTTACCCCTTCTATCACGTAAACTGGGGATGGGAAGGAAACTTCGACGATTACTACAAGCTAAGTGCCATGGAAGCAGATGGCGATGAGTATAGCCAACGACATGAGGCAATCATCTACATTCAGCCGGACAACAAAGTGAGAGACTCGGAAAGCTTCTGGCAGGTTGAGAATGTAATTCCAACCCCCGCCATTATAAGCCCTGAGAAGGACAAATTCACAGTAACGTTGACCAACCTATACAACCACAGCTACAAGACATTCTATGGTAAGATTGAATTCTATCTACAGAATGCCAACAACCAGGAATTGTTGCTTGGAGAAATAGCTTTGAACAATGTTCCCTTTAACTACGGTAGCTCCTCTTTTACAAAAGAACTTCCCTTACCAAAAAATATTGAAGAAGGAGAATACAACATAATCATCCGCAGTAAGGCATCCAACAGCGACAAATATGAAACGGTAACATGTACTTCACCCATAAAACTTATCGTTAGTAGTATAACTGAGCACCACACGCCCCAAATGATGGTGTATGACTTAATCAATGCGGGAGAAGGTCGAGACGGATTATCTATGGCAGTACGCGTCAGGTACCCTTGTAACAGGGATCCTATGCCTTTTACCGGCTGGTTGCAAATGGCCGTAGCAGACGATGACGGGAACATACTGCTGCATTTTGGCAGTGTTCACTACATCAACGACATGAAACAGGGCAGCGTGGAGCCAAATACCATTCTTTTTGAAGGCCAACTGCCAGATTACTTAGACGACGGCAAATACCGCCTCTGTTTGGCCGCCAACCAAAACGGATATCTTGAATGGGGTTTTGTTACCGGATTCAGCGGAGAGGACTTGTCCTTCCCCTTCTGGTTGGAGGACGGCAAAATTCTCTACCACAAAGGCAGCGAGGAAGACCTGCCAGAGTTCTATGCCGATATTCAGGTTACCGATATGCAAGTTACAGGCATTGATCCTGCAACGAAACGCATAGATATGCAAATGCAAGATGTCATTAACATGGGATCGGAACCTTTTATAGGACAGTTCTCTATGGTGGTGTACGATGATACGGACAAACTTATGACTGAATTTGGCAATACACAGAGGGTTAGTTCGGTACTTAACCATTACACCATGATAAGCAATAAGACTTACGAATTTAGCGGCAACCTGCCAGACAAACTGACAGACGGGAACTATACCATAAAAATTGCGGCTAAGCAAGACGGCTGTCGTGGTTGGAGCCCTATAAGAGGATGGAAAATAATAAATGGTGCCATTGGAGGAAAGGACAACGAATTGGGCTTTGATTTTCACATCATAAACAACATAATGTACGATACCGATGGATACACTTCCATTGAAAACGAAAGAGTAAAGAGCGAAAAAACAACAGAAGACATTTACGACTTGAGCGGCCGGAAAGTCAACTCTCAACCATCAACTCTCAACTCTCAACTAAAGAAAGGTCTCTACATTGTTGGAAACAAAAAGATGGTTAAATGAGTTTTTCCCCCAACATAGTTGGGGATTTGCAAGAATTGTTGTACCTTTGCAGCCGCAAAAAGAAGGCGTTAGGCTTTTGTCAATTTTGAAATTTGAAACTACAAATTTGAATTAGGATAATGAATATACTGGAACTGAGCGAACAGGAAATAGTTAGGCGTAACAACCTGCAGCAGTTGCGCGACTTGGGCATCGACCCCTATCCTGCTGCAGAATATCCCGTAACAGCATGGAGTACGGACATTGTCAAGAACTTCGTGGACCTACCTGTTATTGGTAAGGACGAAGAAGGTAATGACGTTCGTGAGACAGCAACACCCGAGAACAGCCCCGTTGTAAGCGTCGCTGGACGTATCATGAGCAAACGCATCATGGGTAAGGCTGCTTTTGCAGAGTTGCAGGACTCCAAGGGTCGTATTCAGGTATATGTACAGCGTGATGCTATCTGTCCTGATGAAAACAAGGACCTTTACAACATCGTTTTCAAGAAGTGCCTCGATTTGGGCGACTTTATTGGTGTTAAGGGTTATGTTTTCCGCACCAAGACAGGCGAGATTAGCGTTCATGTAATGGAGATGACAGTGTTAAGCAAGAGCCTGAAGCCACTTCCCATCGTAAAAACGGATGCAGAAGGAAATGTATTCGACTCATTCGATGATCCAGAACTTCGCTATCGTCAGCGCTATGTGGATCTGATTGTGAACGCAGGTGTGAAGGAAACTTTCCTAAAACGTGCCACCATCATCCGTACCATGCGCAAGATTCTTGACGATGCCGGTTACACAGAAGTTGACACCCCCATCCTTCAGAATATCCCCGGTGGTGCCAGCGCACGTCCATTCATGACACACTTTAACGCGCTGAACCAAGACATGTACATGCGTATTGCTACCGAATTGTACTTGAAGCGTCTTATCGTTGGTGGATTTGAGGGTGTATATGAGATGGGTAAAAACTTCCGCAACGAGGGTATGGACAAGACCCACAATCCAGAGTTCACCTGCATGGAGCTATACATCAGCTACAAGGACTTGAACTGGGGTATGGGCTTTACAGAGCAGATGCTGGAACAGATATGTACGGCCGTAAACGGTAAACCAGAGGTAGAAATTGACGGCAAGGTAATCTCTTTCAAGGCTCCATTCCGTCGTCTGCCTATCTTGGATGCTATTAAGGAAAAAACAGGCTATGATCTCTATCCCATGAACGAGGATGAGATTCGTGAGGTAGCAAAGAAACTGAACATTGAGGTAGATGAGACCATGGGCAAGGGCAAGCTGATTGACGAAATCTTCGGCGAGACTTGCGAAGGAACGTTCATCCAGCCGACATTCATTACAGATTACCCCGTGGAGATGTCACCCCTGACCAAGATGCATCGCAGCAAGCCTGGGCTTACTGAGCGTTTTGAGTTGATGGTGAATGGTAAGGAGCTGGCCAATGCTTATTCTGAGCTGAACGACCCCATCGATCAGGAGGAGCGTTTCAAGGAGCAGATGCGCCTCAGTGAAAAGGGCGATGACGAAGCAATGATTATCGACCAAGATTTCCTGCGCGCCTTGCAGTATGGTATGCCTCCCACCTTCGGTATCGGTATCGGTATTGACCGTTTGGTGATGCTCCTGACAGGTAAATTCCAGATTGGTGAGGTAATGCTCTTCCCACAGATGAAGCCTGAGGTGAAGGCACCACGCGATAAGGATGAGCTATTCTTGGAAAAAGGTATTCCCGCCGAATTTATTCCCATCCTGCGTAAAGCTGGATACAATCTGGTAGCCACACTCAAGGATGAGAATCCTGCCAAGATTCAGCAGCAGATTATTGAAATTGTCAAGAAATACAAGCTGGAAATTGAGAAACCCAGCCAAGATACTATAGCAACTTGGACAGTTTAGGAAAAATAGCCGTATTAGGCGGAGGTAGCTGGGCTACCGCTATCGCCAAGATGCTGTTGGAGAAAAACGACAGCATCTGGTGGTATTTGCGCAGAGACGACCGCATAGAGGACTTCAAACGTCTAAAGCATAACCCTGCCTACCTGACAAGTGTCCTTTTTGATGTAAAAAGGATCAACTTCAGCAGCGACATAAACGAGGTGGTAGAGAAAGCGGATACGCTTATCTTTGTCACCCCTTCACCCTATCTCAAAGGACATCTGAAAAAACTTTATACCCGTCTGGATGACAAATTTATTGTTACAGCTATCAAGGGTATTGTTCCTGATGAGAATGTGATTTGCTCGGACTACTTTAATCAGGTATATAACGTACCAGAGGAGAATCTGGCCGTAATAGGCGGACCCAGCCATGCCGAAGAGGTGGCCATGAACCGTCTGACCTACCTGACCATTGGATGTGCCGATCAGCAGAAAGCTCAGGCGTTTGCAGACATGCTGGCAAGCGATTACGTAAAGACCAGCACCAGCAACGACGTGATAGGTATTGAATACGCATCGGTGCTAAAGAATGTGTTTGCCATAGCAGCCGGTATTTGTCACGGGCTCAAGTACGGAGACAACTTCCAAGCGGTGCTCATCAGTAATGCTACACGCGAGATGAAGAGTTTCTTGAATACCATCTACCCCATTGAACGCGACGTCACCAATACTGTGTATATGGGTGACCTGCTGGTTACGGGATATTCTCATTTTAGTCGTAACCGAGTCTTCGGAACAATGATTGGACAAGGTTATAGCGTGAAGAGTGCCCAACTGGAAATGGAAATGATTGCCGAGGGATATTTTGGCTGTAAATGTATGAAAGACATCATACGACACTTGGGGGTTGATATGCCTATTGTAGATGCGGTATATAACATCCTGTATGAGCGAGCTCGCCCAGACAGAGAAATCAAAAAATTATGCGAGGTGTTAAGCTAACACCTCTCTTATTATATATAAGGTTATAAAACAAAGGTTAAAAGGTAACATATCATGATTAAGTTAGACATTTCAAAGGCACTAGTTAGTGCCGAAAAAGTAGCTGCTTTCGAAGGTAAAGTAGCAGAAGCTCAGCAGGCATTGGAAAACGGCACATGTGCTGGTAACGATTTCTTGGGTTGGTTACATCTACCCAGTAGCATCAGTGCAGAATTTATGACCGAACTGCAGGACTGTGCACAGACATTGCGCGAGAATTGCGACACTGTTGTTGTTGCAGGTATCGGAGGCTCTTACTTAGGCGCCCGTGCAGTCATTGAGGCATTGAGCAACAGTTTCCAGTGGCTGACTAATAATGGCGAGAATCCTACCATCCTGTTTGCCGGAAACAATATCGGTGAGGATTATCTGTATGAACTGACAGAATACCTAAAAGGCAAGAAGTTTGGTGTTATCAACATCAGCAAGAGCGGCACAACCACTGAAACTGCTTTGGCTTTCCGTCTGCTGAAGAAGCAGTGCGAAGATCAGCGCGGCAAGGAAATGGCCAAGAAGGTTATTGTTGCTATCACTGATGCCAAGAAGGGTGCTGCACGTGTTACCGCTGATAAGGAGGGATATGCCAGCTTCATCATCCCCGACAACGTAGGCGGCCGTTTCAGTGTCTTGACTCCTGTAGGTTTGCTGCCCATTGCCGTAGCTGGCTTTGATATTGCAAAGTTGGTAAAGGGTGCTGCCGATATGGAAGTTGCCACTGCAGCAAGTGTTCCTTTCAGCGAGAATATCTGCGCTCAGTATGCAGCCGTACGTAATGCACTGTATCAAGAGGGCAAAAAGATCGAGATTTTGGTGAACTTCCAGCCTAAGCTTCACTTCATGAACGAATGGTGGAAGCAGCTCTACGGAGAGTCTGAAGGTAAGGACGGAAAGGGCATCTTCCCCGCAGCTGTCGACTTCAGCACCGATTTGCACTCTATGGGTCAGTGGATTCAGGAAGGAGAACGCACCATCTTTGAGACTGTAGTAAGTATAGAGGAACCCGAATACAAGCTCTTGTTCCCCGCTGACGAAGAGAATCTGGATGGTTTGAACTTCCTTGCTGGCAAGCGCGTAGACGAGGTTAATAAGATGGCCGAGCTGGGTACTCAGTTGGCTCACGTCGACGGTGGTGTTCCCAACATGCGTCTCATAGTTCCCCGTCTTGACGAGTACAACCTAGGCCAGATCATTTACTTCTTCGAGAAAGCATGCGGTTTCAGCGGTTTGATTCTGGGTGTGAACCCCTTCAACCAGCCTGGTGTTGAGGCCTACAAGAAGAATATGTTTGCCCTGCTTGGCAAACCTGGATACGAGAAAGAAACAGAAGCAATCAAGGCTCGCCTTGCACGCTAAGATTAAAGAATACTGATTAGAGATTAGGGTTTAATAACAAACAAACTCTAATCTCTAATTTTTGATACCTAATCCAAAAGAATGACAAAAGCCGTCCTTTTTGATATGGATGGTGTGCTGTTTGACAGCATGCCCAATCATGCCTATGCCTGGAGTCATGCCATGACGGAATATGGATTGGCAATGACACGAGAAGAGGTGTATATGAACGAGGGCCGTACCGGTAGCGCCACCATCAACTTGTTGGCTCAGCGCTTTTGGGGGCGTGATGCTACAGAAGAAGAGAAACAACTCATCTACGAAGCCAAGAGCAAAGTCTTCAACGCCTGTCCTGAAGCTAAACCTATGCCTGGTGCATTAGAAACATTGCAAGCAGTTAAGGCAAAAGGGCTTAAGATCGTCTTGGTAACAGGTAGCGCACAGGCATCTCTGCTCAAGAAACTGGAACGCAGTTACCCCGGTTTCTTCCATCAAGATTTAATGGTTACCGGCTTTGACGTTAAGTTTGGGAAGCCCTACCCCGAACCTTATCTTAAGGGATTACAGAAAGCCGGCATAAAGCCAGAAGAGGGCATTGTCGTTGAGAACGCGCCCTTAGGTGTCCAAGCCGGACATGCAGCAGGCATCTTCACCATAGCCGCCAATACAGGACCTTTGGCAGATGAGGTGTTAAAAAATGCCGGTGCAGATATTGTACTGCCCGGCATGATGGATGTAGCCAAATTCTTTTTAGACTGACGTATCTTCTTCCTCGATATCAGGAGCAGTATCAGGCTCCAAGGTAAAACTTCCGTCAGGACCGATGGTCAGGACAAAGGGTTCTGACATATCACTTTCCGGGAAACTTACACAAACGCCAAAAGTAAGTTTTCCTTCTTTGGCCGACATAAAGCGGAAACCGTCAAGGATACCATTCTTCTGGAAAGTTTCATCCAACTGTGAGCCGAATGAAAGTTTCGTAAAACGGCGACGGAAGAAATTTGCGCCGTCACGGAGAACTGTCAGGTCGTAATAATTATCTACATACTTATCGCCATTCTCGTCAACCACCGCCTTCAAGGAATCATCGGCCTCACGATGAATCGTATAAACATACAAATGGCTTCCCAGCGTCACACTATCAGTCAGATTATAATCCTTCATTCTGTGCTCTGCCGTCTGCTGCTCTGTAGTAGAAGCGTCCTGTGCATCCTTCCGCCCTGCCTTATCAACGCAAGAGCAAATAGCAGGAACAAACAAGCACAGGTATAACAGTTTTCTTATTTTCATAACTTAACTTTCTTCTTAGCGCCCTTAGATTCGTTTTGTACGTGATCCAAAGCTGTTACAATGTAAACGTAAGGAGCTCTTCCACCCTGATAGGTAAGCGGGAGATTTGTCTCACGTGTGATACATAAGATATGGGAAGTATCATCCAAATTTATCTTCTCGCCCTTTATGAAACGATAAACGACATACTGTACAGCCTCATCCATAACAGTCTTTGCCTTAGGAGCAGTCCAGAAGAGAATAGGACCGTCTTCAGTCCATACAATAGCCGTCTTACGGGGCTTGCCAGGAGCTCTGTTATCTATCCAGGGCATCTTAGGCTGCAAGGCAGGAGTATTGTGATAAACCTGACGCAACATTGTCTGATAATTACCAGGGTTCTCACATACAGCAGCAGCATACCACTGACAACTGCCGAAAATACCAGGCAGACTACGCTGAAGCATATACTTACGAGGCATCTGATGCGATGAAGGGTTCTGAGGATCTGGAGCCTTTACAGTACGCATGACATCCTGACCGATATAAACAGGACGCTTGCCTGCATGAGCACTCCACCAATTGATGAGTGTCTCATAGTCTGCTGCAGTGTGTCCAATCTCCCAGTAAAGTTGAGGAATATTGTAATCTACCCATCCATTCTCTACCCATGTGAGTACATCGGCATACAAATCATCATAGTTCTGCAAACCATTGGTAGCACTTCCGTTGGGGTCGTTTTTCTGATTGCGGTAAATTCCAAAGGGAGATACGCCAAACTTAACCCAAGGCTTAACTTCTCTAATTTCACGACACATCTGCTGAACAAACATGTTTACATTCTGACGGCGCCAATCAGCACGATTCATACCCTTTCCGTAAAGTGCATAAGAATTGTCATCAGGTATGGCAACACCTGCCACAGGATAGGGATAGAAATAATCATCAATATGAATTCCGTCCACATCATAGCGACGGACAATGTCGCATGCAACCCGACAGATGTAATTGCGATTCTCAGGATAACCGGGATCAAAGAGCATCAACCCATCATAATCGAAGAAATGATTGGGATGACGGAAATACTCATGTGTATTAGCCAAAGCCGTTGTACCCTTGGTCTTGGCACGATAGGGGTTTATCCATGCATGCAGCTCCATGTTTCTGGCGTGGCACTGCTCCACCATCCACTCAAGGGGATCCCAATAAGGGTTGGGAGGTGTTCCCTGCTGTCCTGTCAGATAGCGGCTCCATGGCTCCAGCTCACTGGGATACAAGGCATCACCCTCGCATCTCACCTGAAAGAAAATGGCATTGATACCATCCTTCTGAAGGTCATTCAGTTGACTCGTCAGCACTTGTTGCATGCGGTCGCGACCCATGCCTTGGAACTGACCATTAACACTCTGAATCCAAGCTCCCCTGAACTCCCTCTTGGGGTTCTGAGCTACTGCTGATACTGCTATAAAAAGCAGCAGAATAAACCATTTGTTCTTCATATCGGTACAAAAATACAAAAAAATTTCATACATCTCCCTTTTATACACATCTTTTTTATATTTTTGGCTATTGTCGAAGCTACTTTCACTTGGAAACAAAAAGAAAAACACTTTTCTTTTGTATTTCGCTCGCTTATTCGTACCTTTGCCATCATTTTTAAACCCTATGAGCACTATTAAGACACATAGACCCAGCGTACTCCTCATCTATACAGGAGGTACTATAGGTATGAGAGAGAATGCTGAGACTGGCGCTTTGGAGAATTTCAACTTCAATCTTATCTTGGATGAAGTACCTGAACTCAAGCGCTTTGATTACAAGATTCATGCCTTTACCTTTGACCCGCCCATTGACTCCAGCGACATGGGACTGGAACATTGGTCTAAGTTGGTAAAGATAATTGACAGCAATTACAACCTTTTTGACGGATTTGTTATCTTGCATGGTACAGACACCATGGCTTATACTGCCTCTGCACTGAGCTTCATGCTGGAAAATTTGGGCAAACCTGTCATTCTCACCGGTTCACAGCTACCGATTGGCAAGCTACGCACCGATGGTAAGGAGAACCTTATTACTGCCATTGAGATTGCTGCGGCACGGCATAAGAACGGCACTCCCATTGTTCCAGAGGTCTGCATATATTTTAAGGAGAAATTGATGCGTGGCAACAGAACTACCAAGATCAACGCAGAACAGTTCAATGCTTTTCGCTCTTTCAATTATCCCGATTTGGCTACAGCGGGCATGCACATCAAGTTCAACGAGGCAGCAATCCGTAAGCCCGACCCCAGCAAGCCCTTCAAGCCGCATTATCTTGTAGATCCCAACGTAGTGGTGCTCACACTTTTCCCCGGCATCCAGCGAAGGTTGGTACATTCGGTATTGAATATTCCTGGCCTTAAGGCTGTGGTTATCAGAACCTTCGGTGCAGGAAACGCTCCCCAGTTGCAATGGTTCAAGGAGGAACTGCGCGATGCCAACGACCGTGGCCTTCTCTTGGTAAACATCACCCAATGTCAGGCAGGATGCGTCCACATGGGACTTTACGAGACCAGTCTTCCACTCTTAGAGGCTGGCGTAGTGAGCGGTTATGATAGTACACCTGAGTGTGCCATCGCTAAACTGATGTTCCTTTTGGGACACAAGATGAAAAAAGAAAAGCTTAGGGAAATGATGGACAGTAATCTATGTGGAGAGATTACGAAGTAAAGTTGAGAGTTTAGAGATTAGAGATTAGAGTTTAGGGATTAGGGATTCCGAAACATCGAAATATCGCAGCGGCCAGCAACTCAGTAAACAGTAAACGGTAAACGGTAAACGGTAAACCGGATATGGAGAATTGCATAAAGATAAAAGGAGCTAGGGTTAACAACCTGAAGAACATCGACTTGGAAATCCCGCGCGGTAAGTTGGTGGTCATCACCGGCCTAAGCGGGAGCGGCAAGAGTTCCCTTGCCTTTGATACGCTTTATGCCGAGGGACAGCGCAGGTATGTTGAAAGTCTCTCTGCATATGCCCGCCAGTTCTTGGGGCGTATGAACAAGCCCGAATGTGACTACATCAAGGGCATTCCACCAGCCATAGCCATAGAGCAAAAGGTTACCAGCCGTAACCCACGCAGTACCGTAGGCACCAGCACGGAAATTTATGAATTTATGCGCCTGCTGTATGCCAGAATTGGTCGCACCTACAGTCCTATCAGTGGCAAAGAGGTAAAAAAACATACCACCGAGGATGTCGTGCAAAACATGCTTTCGCACCCCGAGGGCACGAAGTTGATGGTGCTCTGCAAGCCCAAATCCAACATTAGCGTTCTCATACAGCAGGGTTTCAGCCGATTACTGGTAAACGGTGAAGTCGTCAGAATAGATGAATACCAGCCTAAATCCAAAGACAAGGTGTTGCTGGTTGTTGACCGTCTGTCAGCAAAAAACGAAAAGGATGTCATCTCCCGCTTGGTAGATTCTGCCGAGACAGCCTTCTACGAGGGCGGAGGCGAGATGATGCTACAATACCTTCCCGATGGAGAGACTGTAAAATTCAGCATACGCTTTGAGGCAGACGGTATGACTTTCGAGGAGCCTACGGATAATCTCTTTGCCTTTAACTCACCAGCCGGAGCCTGTCCCGAGTGCGAGGGATTTGGGAAAATCATGGGCATAGACGAACATCTGGTTATCCCCAACAGTGCTCTAAGTGTATATGACGGAGCAGTTGTATGCTGGCGCGGAGAGAAAATGGCAGAGTGGAAGAATTGGTTTATCCGCTTTAACTCAGAACGAGGTTTCCCTATCTTCAAGCCATACTTCGAACTGACACAGGACGAGAAAGACTGGCTCTGGCACGGAAGTCCCATTCAGCACGAGCCAAAGGGTAAAGACGGTATCCAGATTCCCAAGGGCTGGACGCTCTCTCCCGAGGAAAAAGAATGGGGAATGCTCTGCATAGACGAGTTTTTCGAGATGCTCCGTCAGGGGCAATACAAGATTCAGAACCGTGTGATGCTGGCCCGATACAGAGGTAAGACCACATGTCCCAAATGTCATGGTACACGTCTGAGACCCGAAGCTGGATACGTAAAGATATGCGGCAAGAGCATTTCAGAATTGGTAGAAATGCCTGTTACGGAACTTTTACCTTGGATAGAGAACCTCCAACTTACAGGGCATGAGCAGCAGATTGCCAGTCGCATCCTTACAGAGATAAAGAACCGCCTGCACTTCCTCTTGGATGTAGGACTGGGTTACCTCACCATGAACCGGCTTTCCAACTCACTCTCCGGAGGAGAAAGCCAGCGTATCAACTTAGCCACCTCTCTTGGCAGCAGTCTTGTGGGCAGCCTGTATATCTTGGACGAACCCAGCATCGGTCTGCATAGCAGAGATACTGATCAGTTGATTCACGTGCTCAAGGAATTGCGCGACCTAGGCAATACGGTAATTGTGGTGGAGCACGACGAGGATATTATGCGTGCCGCCGACTGGATAATAGACATTGGCCCAGAGGCAGGACGCCTTGGCGGCAAAGTAGTTTACCAAGGAGAGCCCCAGAAAATCCAGAACACTTCGATTACTCAGAATGAGCTCTCCTCCCACACCCTTGCATTCCTGAGCGGAGAAGACCGCATAGAGGTACCGGCATCACGCCGTCCCTGGAACAATTATATAGAGGTTAAAGGCGCACGTGCCAACAACCTCAAGGGCATAGACGTACGCTTTCCGCTTAACGTCCTTACATGTGTTACCGGTGTCAGCGGAAGCGGCAAGAGCAGCCTTGTGCGCGACATCTTCTATAATGCCATGAAGCGCCACCTTGATGAGGTGGCAGACCGTCCCGGTGAGTTCTTGGAACTGCAGGGCGACATGGATATGGTTCGCCATATAGAGTTTGTGGATCAGAACCCCATAGGAAAGAGCACGCGCTCCAATCCCGTAACCTACGTCAAGGCATGGGATGAGATACGTAAACTCTTCGCCAATCAGCCCCTTGCCAAGCAGATGGGCTACACCCCAGCCTTTTTCAGTTTCAATACTGATGGAGGCCGATGCGAGGAGTGTAAGGGCGAAGGCACTATCACCGTAGAGATGCAGTTTATGGCCGACCTTGTACTGGAGTGCGAGAGTTGTCACGGCCAGCGCTTCAAGCACGACATCTTAGAAGTCCGCTACGAGGGACAGAATGTCAATGATGTGCTCAACATGACCATCAATCAGGCTATAGAGTTCTTTACAGAGCACAAACAGAAGAAAATCATTTCTCTTCTGAAGCCCTTACAGGACGTAGGCTTGGGATACATAAAGTTAGGTCAGTCGTCCTCTACCCTATCCGGAGGTGAAAACCAACGCGTGAAGTTGGCATACTATTTAGGTATGGAAAAGCAGCAACCCACCATCTTTATTTTTGATGAACCCACTACGGGTCTGCACTTCTATGACATCAAGAAACTGTTAACTTCCTTTGATGCACTGATAGAGCGCGGACATACCATAGTTATTATAGAACACAACATGGAGGTAATAAAGTGTGCCGACTATGTTGTTGACCTTGGACCCGAGGGTGGACAGGCTGGAGGCAATATTGTAGCATGCGGAACTCCTGAGGAAATAGCAAAGTGTAAACAGAGCTACACAGGAAAATATCTAAATAAAGAAAAAAAGTTATCATAATGATAACAACGTATTCAGAAAAAGCGTAACTTTGCATGCCTGAACTAACCAACAGACGGGAAAACGTAGGTTTTTACTGTAGAGAATAACTATTAACACATAATAATTATGTACACAAAATTTCAAGAACATCTAAAGAAGGAACTGGCTGAGATTGAGGCAGCTGGTCTTTACAAAAACGAGCGTATCATTGAGAGCCCTCAGGGTGCTGAGATTCTGGTCAAGGGCAAGAAGTGCCTGAACTTCTGCGCCAACAACTATCTGGGCTTGGCTAGCAACAAGGAGCTTATTGAAGCTGCCAAGAAGGGCATGGATGCACGTGGCTTTGGTATGGCCAGCGTACGTTTTATCTGCGGTTGTCAGGACCTTCACAAGAAGTTGGAGCAGAAAATATCTGAGTTCTTCGGCACAGAAGACACCATCCTCTATGCTGCATGTTTCGATGCCAACGGTGGTGTATTTGAGCCTCTGCTCACAGATCAGGATGCCATCATCTCTGATGCCCTGAACCATGCTTCTATTATCGACGGTGTTCGTCTTTGCAAGGCTCAGCGCTATCGTTATGCCAATGCTGACATGGCCGACTTGGAAGAGCAGCTGAAGGCAGCTCAGAAGAATCGCTTCCGCGTCATCGTAACAGACGGTGTATTCTCTATGGATGGTAATGTTTGCCCCTTGGACAAGATTTACGAACTGGCTCAGAAGTACGATGCAATGGTAATGGTTGACGAAAGTCACAGTGCCGGTGTCGTTGGCAAGACCGGTCGTGGTGTTACCGAGCGTTACAACCTGCGTGGTAAGATTGAGATTCTTACTGGTACCTTAGGTAAGGCCTTCGGTGGTGCTATGGGTGGTTTCACTACAGGTAAGAAGGAGATTATCGACATGCTGCGTCAGCGTAGCCGTCCATACCTCTTCTCTAACTCAATGGCTCCCGGTCTCGTTGCCGCTGGTATCCGTATGTTCGAACTGATGAGTGAGAGCAGCGCCCTGCAAGACAAGTTGCATGAGAACACCGACTACTTCCTGCGTCGCATGAAGGAAGAAGGCTTCGACTGCAAGCCCTCTGAAAGTGCCATTTGCGCCGTTATGATTTACGACGCTGCCAAGAGCCAGCAGTATGCAGCCAAGATGCAGGAAGAAGGCATCTTCGTAACAGGCTTCTACTACCCCGTAGTACCAAAGGGTCAGGCTCGTATCCGTGTACAGATCAGTGCTGCTCACGAGCGTGAGCATCTGGACAAGTGCATCGAGGCATTCAAGAAAGTACGTGCAGAGATAGAGAAGTAATCAGGAGAGTCAAGGAAGTTTAAGAAGTTAAGTCTACAATATGAAGAAAATTCTCATTGTGGGTGCCGGAGGTCAGATTGGTTCTGAGCTCACCCGCAATCTAAGGGATATCTATGGCGACTCAAATGTTGTAAGCTCTGACCTTCGTCCCTTAAAGGGCGAAATTTATGAGCGTGGTCCAGTAGAGCGCATAGACTCCACACAAATCATGCAGATAGCAGAGGCTGTCAAGAAGTACAACATAGACACCATTTACAATCTGGCCGCTATCCTTAGCGCTACGGCAGAGCTCAATCCTATGCTGGGCTGGAACGTAGGTATCGGCTCATTGGTTAACTGCTTGGAGGTTGCCCGTCTCTTTGGTTGTGCCGTCTTCACTCCCAGCTCTATTGGAGCGTTCGGTCCCAGCACACCACACGACAACACTCCTCAGGATACCATCCAGCGTCCCAATACCATTTATGGTGTTACCAAGGTTACTGGCGAGTTGCTGAGCGACTATTACTTTACCCGCTTTGGTGTAGATACCCGCTCAGTACGTTTCCCCGGTCTTATCAGTCACCTAAGTCTGCCCGGTGGTGGAACTACTGACTATGCTGTAGAAATCTACTATGCAGCCGTTAAGGGTGAAACCTTTGTATGTCCTCTTAAGGAAGGTACATACATGGACATGATGTACATGCCCGATGCTCAAAAGGCAATGATTGATATCATGGAGGCTGATCCCAGCAAGCTCAAGCATCGCAACAGTTTCAACGTTACGGCCATGAGTTTCGACCCTGAAATTATCTACCATGCTATCCAGAAGTACTATCCCAGCTTCAAGATGATTTACAAGCCCGAGCCCATCAAGCAAGCCATTGCAGACAGCTGGCCCAACAAGATGGATGACTCTTGCGCCCGTGAGGAATGGGGCTGGAAGCCAGAGTTCGACTTGGACCGCATGACAGAGGATATGATAAAGAACCTCAAGGTTAAGTTGTTAGGAAAATAAACAAAAATAAAAGCCTGCTTGATTGCAGGCTTTTATTTTTCCCCTTATCTGTTTATTATTGTTGCAGAATGCCCTGAAGCGTGAAGCGCTTACCGTTGGGCATTACGATGGTGATGCGCCCGTTATCCAGTACCTTGCGAGTGATGGCAGGCTCGGTAGAGATGTCTATGGTACTGATGGCCGTGATGTCATCGGGAGTATATTCGTACAACCACGGAAGATACTGGTTGTTGCCAAGGTTGGCCCAGTTGCGCCAAGAGAACTGGGGGGCGTTGTTATAGAGGTTGGCAAGATAATAGAAGTTCGACGTGGTGTTGAGAATCTTGAAGGTTCCGCCAGACTGTGGTGTGATGCTGAACTTGCAGTTGGACTCATCAGCATAGCTCTTGCTACCTACATTCGTGCTGTAGTAGGTGCCCTTCTGGTAAATGTAACGGCCATAATAATCCTTGATGTTGTAATAGCCGTTTCCGTCTTCCTCTATGTAATAAGCCATCTTGTTATCCGAAAGCGTGATGATGCCATCACTCTCAGTCACGGCTAATCCCAACTGATATTCGTAGCCGTTGGAAATATCTACAGGTTTGGCTATCAGAAGTCCTGCGGTGGGAGCAGCTATGAGATAATGAGCACCAGGGGTAAGCGTGGTGACTTTTGAGTAGCTGTAGGTGGGAGCAGGCTGAGCCTGCAGGTTGAGGGTTACGAGATAAGGGTCGTGGTCAGAATAGGCTGTATATTTGCTACCGGTGGAATGAGGATTGGCCACATATTCCATATGAGCATCCACCACCTGTGCAGCCATCGTACTGTTGGCAAAAACGTGGTCTATCAGGTAGCCGTCATCGTAATACCAGTGACTGGTGGCATAAGGATCTCGCTTGAGTAGCTGTTCCTCGTAGCCGGCATGCTCCAGATTGTTTAAGCATAGCTCACCCATCACGGCGTTTAGATCGCCCATGATGAGAATGTCGGGGTCGAGGGTGGCCTGATTTAAGCCCTTCAGCAAAGCGATGGAGTTGCTCTCACGCTGATTGATGTCGTATGCAGGGTCATTGCTGGTACTCGCCTTGAAGTGGTTCATGCTCAGCGTGAAGCTTTCGCCAGAGGTCTTGCTCTTGAAGGTCTGCATACGCATCTGGGCAGGATAGATATAGTTGTAGCCATAAGCCGTAGTCATACTGACACCATAAGTCTCGATGGTGGCAGTATTGTAAATAAATCCAGACTTGATGAGACCATCAGGTTCGCTATCCTTGTCGTAGCTCAGTCCGTCTGCCACTGCCAGGTAGCGCTTACCAGTCTTTATGCTCATAGAGCTTGCCAACAGCTCCAACGATTCCTCACAACACTCTACCTCGTTGAAGGCATAGATGTCAGCCTCGTAAACGGAAAGGGCATCGGTGATGGCGTTAAGCTTGATGTTACGTCCTTCTTCTGTATTGTAATTGCTCTTGGTAACGCTATTGCCTGTAGTCCTTCCCCTATCTACGGAGTAGAAGAAGTTTTGTACATTCTGGCCACAAACCTTGATGATGTCGCCGGCATGAATAGCCTGTGCAGCTATTGCGGCAAAGAATAGCATAAGGGTAG